>JANNDF010000263.1:0-11843 GCA_031387445.1 Planctomycetia bacterium | reverse complement strand
TCATCAGTCATTGGTCATTAAGAAGGTCCGCTTTCGGTTCTTGCTAATGACCAATGACTGATGACCAATGACTCCCGAAGGGTAAGGGTGAAACGGTGCGGGGCGAAAGCCCTTAAAGTAAGAGCGCACCAGCGGCGGGGTGACCCGCCGGCTCGGCAAACCCCGCCGGAAGCAAGGCCAAATAAGCGGACAGGACCGGCCCGGTCCGTTACGATCCGCGGGTAGGCTGCTCGACCCCACGGGCGACCGTGGGGCTAGAAAAATGATCGTCACCGCGTCGTCGGCAACGGCGGCGTGGGACAAAACCCGGCTTACAGGCCCGTCCGCCAACCGACCCGGGTTTCTCGACACCGCCCGTTCGGCCGCTCCCCCCGTGGAGAGGTCGAACGGGCGGTGTCGATCGTTTTCTCGCCCGGCCGCTTGACAGATCCAAACCGGTCGGTTCTCGTGTGTTCACGAGGTGACCGCATGGGTCATTCCACGACCGCCCTGCGGCACAAGTTCGCCACGCACCTGCTGGAAGACGGGCAGGACATCCGCACCGTTCAGGAGTTGCTCGGCCACGCCAGTGTGGAGACCACGATGATCTACACCCACGCGCTGAATCGCGGCGGGAGGGGTGTCACCAGCCCCGCCGACTTGCTCTGACGGATACCGCGCTAGCCAGTGCCGCCGGTCTGCATAGCACGGCCGAATGCAACTCGTCGAACGTGCGAAAAGGCTTGATCGGCTGGCGGGTGTGCTGTAACGTCTTACGAGCGCACCCGGAATAGCCGGATCTGCGCCGGCAGGATATGCAGATCTGCCGAATCACTGGTTCGGCGGCGGAGAGTCGGCTGGTGGCGAACTGGCATCTGGTGACGACTTACGATGAGCGCGCCGCCGAGTGGCTCGCCGGGCAAGGCTTTCAGCACCCGCTGGCCCGGCCGGGCAACCGTCTCCCAACGCTCGACGAGATCGAGGCGGCGATCCATGCGCTCGCCATCGGCCCGGACGATCTGTTGGTCGATGGCGTGGGCATCGCGGATTCCTTCACTGTCCGCGGGGATATGGTCGCCGAGTTGCGGTTGGTGCGCCTGCTGTCGGAGCGGTCGGGGCAACTGTGGGTGTACCCGGACTGCGGCTCCCCCGCGGTCGTAGTCGATCCGGCCACCGACCCGGAGGCAGTCGCAGCTTCATGGCTCCAGTCGCTGGATGCGCCGGACCCGTGGGTTGCGTTCCTGGGCAGCGCCCCAGACGCCGAACCAGGCGCTGCAACTGGTTGATGAACATTTCGGCTGAGTCGCGGATGTGCTGAGGCTGCGTTGAAATCCCTGAAATACAAGGTAATTGCGGCGATTCGACGTTGGGATTGTACACTGACTGCGTGGCAGGTGAAGGGCCAACTCTGCCCTACTTTTGCCCCTCGCCTCAAATCCATTCTCTTAGCCAGGGCTTGCGCTAACCCTGCACTGTCGGAGCCAAACGCCAACGGTCCACCGGTGTGTCGGATCGAAGGGCGTTACGCAGAGAAGTTGGTTGCGTGGTCCGTGACCAACGCGAACCGCAAGGCTAGCAAGTGCGAACTGACCTGATTGCAGACGACCAGTAGCAGATAGCGCCATACCAACGGTGTCGGAGAGTGTCCGCCGCATCGGGTACAACAGTCACTTTTGCCCGGAAGATCCAAGCGGCTACTACGACCGATTAATGCAACAGGAAAGATGGAGCGTACCCTGGCTGCTGGTTCTCCATGATCTGAATCTCTCGGCAGACGGCGTTCAGCTTGTGCCCGATGAACGCCGCTCCGGAGAGCGGCCCGTAGTAGTAGAAGAGCACCTTGGTCGCGGCCCAGCGCCGGACGAACTCCTGCATCAAATCCTTCGCCTTCACCGCGAGGGCAACCGCGTCGCCCGCACCGCGGATGCAGTCGTGCCCGAGGGGCCGTTCCGGCTGAATCAGGAGCAGTGCCCCGACCCTATTGGCGGGGGCGCTGAGGTCTCTCCTCACGTCCCCAGCGAGGTCGCCCGTCACGCTGATCCCGATCGCGACGGTTTCGCCGCTCCCGGTCATCACCTCACCGTCCGGGCTGTTTGACTTCAGAGCGAAGTCGGGGCTCATCTCGGTGTCCGTCCGCCAGTGCTTCCCGAGTTGGTCTACCTCGATCGTGTAGCGGTTCACCTCGGAAAATGCGTGGCCGAACGCGAGCCACGCCGAAAGGCGCGCCTGGCCCCGTGCCCGGATGAGACGACACGAGGTCTCTTTGTTGATCTTCCCCTCCAGCCGCCGGAGTTTCGGGAGAAGCACGCCGTTCCAGTCATCCGGGTTCTTGAGTTGGTGGCCCTTTTCGTTCGCCGGTCCCGCGAACTGCGGCCGCCAGTCGAGGACGTACTCCGGCTCGACATCGTACCTCTGCTCCTTGATTGTCACGAGGTACACGTGAACCGACGGCTCCTCGTCCGGCGGGAGGCGAAGGTTGTGTTTCTGGATCGCCTCTTCAAGAACGTCCAGCGTGATGTCCTGCGGCCCGCCCTTGATCCACTCGCGGATAATGCCGGCCGCGATGAGCAGGTCGGTTTGGGTCGATTTGAGGCCAAGGCTGTCCATGCGCTCCGACACGCGGAGCATCATCTCGTCCCAGCACTCGAAACCGAGCTTGAATCGTAGCGTCCGCATGAACGCCTCGAACTCGTCGTTCGGCGCACCGAGCTCGTCCCGCCACTTCTTTCGCAGGATCCCAACGTCCATCCGCTCGGTGGCTGCAAAGAAGTCCTCGATGAGCGAGTTCGCCGGGCCGCCGATACAGGGCTTCAACTTGTCCGACGTGTCCCAGCCCCAGTTGCTGATGAGTTGAATCTCGAACGAGCGGGTAGGCTCGGCCGCACGGAGCGCCTTCCAACTGCGGAAGAGCTTCTGAAGCAGGCTCGACTCCTTCCCCTTCCGCTCCATCAGGTGGTCGGTCGAATAATGACCGGCCTGACTTACGTGGTACTTGATCTGGTAGAAGCGGTCCGGGACGCCCGAGCCGTCGGCGTGGCGCACCGTTACGTCGTCGGCCGACACCGCGTCCTCGTCCTCAACGCGCACGCGGGCCACCTGCATCCGCGGCTTCATCAACTCGATGACGTGGAACCAGGAGTAAAGGTGTTGGTAGTCAAGACCACCGAGGATCGACGCGACTTGCTTTGCCACGGGAAGAACCTCCGGAGACGGCCTTCCGCAGTCAGCTCGTCTGGTTAGTGAAGGGCGGGGTCGGCGGGGTTTTTTCGAGTACCGCCCGCGCGAGTTCGACGGTGATCGGCTTGTCGGGGAAAGCGTCGAACACCAAGCCGGGGATGAACCGTTGGGTCAGGTCCGAGTACGTGTGGCCGTAGACCCGCGCCTTTGTCGGCCCGGTCGCCTTCGCTAATGCGAGAATGTGTTGTTCGGAAATACCCGAATCGGCGAGGGCGGCTCGTAACACGGCCGCGCGCTGCTCTTCGGTCGGCCGGTCGAACTGGAACGTGGCCGCGGCCCGCCGGCGGAGCGCCGGGTCTATCGCATCGAGCCGGTTCGTACACATCACGACCAACGCGGGTAAGCGGTTCCCGGACAGGTCGTCAACCCCGCGGATGACCGCGTTCACGCCGGCCCGGTCCTCGTGGTGCATCTGCGCTAGCTCGCGTGACTGCGCGATTGCGTCGGCCTCGTCGATCAGGAGGATCACGGCCGAATTGACCTTGCCGCGCGAGACGGCCTTACGAGCTGCGTTCTTGACCTCATCAAATGCCCCGGCGAGGAGGCTCGTCATTTCGCCCACCGCTCCGGTACCGCGGGCCGTGAGGCTCAGCGAGTACAGCGTGACCGGGATGTCGGCCCCACGGGCAACGGCGTCGCCGAACGTCTCCGCCAAGACCGTCTTCCCGGTGCCCACGTCGCCCGCGAACAAGAACAAGCCGGGCCGGTCACGAAAGGTGTCGATCAGTGGCAGTTGGCAACCGTGGTGCTTCTTGCTCCAAGTCGCGAGGGCGTCGGGGTCAAGGATGAGCCGCGACTCTTTGAGCAGCCGGTCCTTGGCCTCGTCGAGGCCGACAAGCCCCGCGAACCGCCGCCGCGCGTCGGGGTCGGGGAACTCCTTCACCTCTTCAAAGATGCCGCGGTTCAGGGTGTTCATGCGCTCGGCCTGTAGGTGCGACGACCGAGGCCGACGCCCCCGGCGCTGTATCCATGGTCGTTGACCCAGTAGCCTTCCCCGTCGGAGGGGAGCGAACCGTCGATGCGATTGACCGAGTGGTTGGAGTTGACGCTCGCCCGCTCCCGGTCGCTGAGCGCGTACCACGCCGCGTTCTGGGTCAGAAAGTTGTAGAAGTACGCGCCGGACACATCGGCGAACGACACGACCTTCCCCGGCCGCCCGTCGGCCAAGAATTGTCCGTTTTGGACGGTGTACCGCCAACACACGACCCGCCGGTCGTTCCGCTTGTAGCCGAACTCGTACTCCTCGACGTAGCCGCCGTTCAGGAGTTGAGCGAGTTCCTCGGAGTACGCCCGGATCGACGCTTCGCTCGGCTGCCCGTAGTAGGCGGCGCAGAGGTGCATGTCCGCCGCCACTTTCGACGACAGGTGTCGGGCCTGGACGATGGTGAAGCTGTTCGACTTCGTGTAGCTGAACGTCATACCTAGCCTCGGAAGGACGACCCGAGAATGTCCTGCCAGCATTCGATGGCTCGCCCTCGGGTGGTGGCGAAACGCGCCTCGGCGAGCCGTTCGAGGGATTCATCAGCGGCTTCGACGATTCGCTGGCGGTCCTGGAGCGAGTAGTCGGCCGACACGTTGTTCGCTTCATTCACCGGGTCGAAGATCTCGATCGGCTTGCCCGTGGCCGCGGGCAGTTTCGCCGCCGCGTAATAGTCTGTGAACGCGATGCGCGTCTTCAATTGGGACTTCACGACGTACTTGAAAAACGCTTCAAGCCCGGCCGGGTAGTCGCTCATGTTGACGCCGGTGTCCACGAGGTGCGCGACGATCATTTCGGTGATAAACGACTTCAGGCGGAACGAGTCGTCGTTCTTCTTCCGCTGCTTGACCCACCATTTGATGAGCCGCACCATCTGTGCGAAGTCGTCCGGCTGAGCGTTCTTCCGCTTCCTGATGAAGTCGAGGTGCATTGGGATGCTTGTGAGGAGCGGCTTCCCGGTCTCGCGGTTGTAGAGGTGTCCACGCCACTGCGGGTCGCCGGCGTAGTGGACCGGAGACACGTCCACGTCGAGGCCTGTCCCCTTGAAGGAGATCCTCACGCAGTGAGTGACGGGTTTGATCTGGTCCGGGGCCATCGTTGGGTAGGCTTTGCGAATTCGCACCGCGATCCATTCGAGAAGCGAGATTTCATCTTTCGGCGCTTCTGACGCCTTCACGTACAGAGCGACGTCGATGTCGTTGATGGTCTTTAGCGCCGTGCCCTTCGCCAAACTCCCCGACAGTAGCATCTTCACGAGCCCGTTCTCGGGGTGTTCGGAAGCGAAGCCGTCAATCTTCTCGCGGAGTCGGTTCACCTGGTCGCGATACACCTTCGCGTCGTCACGCTTCAAGTTGACCGAGTTGGCAGCGAAGGTGGAGATGTCGGAGTGGGTGATCTTCGGGCCGGTTGAAATTGCCCCTTCGTCGAAACTCGTTGCTTCCATGGGCGATGCCCTCATACAGTTCATTTTCCGTGCCGGTCCCAGTATTTTACCCGGATCACACTTCAATCCCAAGGTCGGTAGGTGACGACCCGGAGGGATTTGGCATGAAGTTTGCGCGAAGGAGCGCAACCGCTGCTGAGGCAGCGATTACGTCAATGCGGCGGACGAGATTTACCGCTTGGCCGGCACGCAGTAAAGCGTTCGCATACTGCCCGCGTCGAGCCGTTGGCTCGCGAGAAGTTTCCCGACGTCCGCGCTCGTCCAAGCCTCCGGGGCCTTCGACGACAACGCGGCCGCGAACGCCCGAAGCCGGGCGTGAAGTTCGTCGAGTTTCTTCGGCGTCATCACCATCGCGGCCGCCGGCGGGTACGCCGAGTCGGCGAGGTCGGCCGTCGGGTGAACCAACAGGAGCGTAACCGGGACTCCCTTCCCGTATTCCTTCTCGAACCAGTTCGCGCTGTTCGACAACTGTTCGGCTTCGCTCTGGTAGATTTCGGCGCGGTCGAGTTCGACCTCGTTCTTAATCTCGGCGAGGAGGTAATGGTTGTCGGACATGGCCCACAGCCCGTCCGGCCCCTTCCCTAACTCCTCTTCCGGCCGTTGACTCTTGAAACCGAGGATCGTCCCGAGGGTGGCCCACGCTTCTTCGAACCGCGAGTGGTTGACACCGAACACCAGGCTGTTCACCAGCGCCTCGACTGACACAGTGATCGCGTTCGGGTCGGTGTGCCCCTGGACCCACGTCAGCGCATTCTGGGCCTGGAGGCCGGCCCGGGCGATCATCCGCTGATACCGTACGCCGGCGACGGGTCGGAACAGGTACGTGTTCCACTCGAACGCCTTCTTCTGCATCTCCTGGGCACGGCCGGGGTCGGACGCGTGGAAGTAGCTCGCGGCCAGTTGCACGAACCAGCCCTTGTCCGAGTTCGACGTCATGTTCCGCGGGTCGAGGTCGCGCTGCACCAACTCGCCGGCCTCGATCGCGCCCCCGGACCGGAACTTTAGCCACGCGGCCCGCTCGGCGGCGGCGATGTCGAGCTTGGTCGTGTCCTGCGGAACCGGCTTCAGGCCGGTCATCTTCTTCGCGTGGTACTGCCGCCAGGCGGTGTCCGCCTTGAGGCACTTCCGCATCAAGTCGAGGAGTTTCTCGATCGCCGCGCCCTCGCCCTGCTTCGCAAGCTTCGCGATCTCCTGGCCGATGACGAACTGCTGCTTGGTTTCTGGCGAGAACAGATTCAACCGCTCCTTCACGCCGACGAACTGGACGAGGTGTGACCCACAGAGGAGTACGACGCAGTAATCCTTACCCGACCGCACGCCGCGGCCGAGGCCCTGTTCGATGGTCTGGGCGACGCGGCCGGTCACGAGCGCGGAGTCGAAGCGGACGTGGGTGACGTGTTGCTCGTAGTAGGACTCGCCGGCCGGCACGCCGTCCAGGACCAGAACCCGGCACGCGTCGTCCGGCAGGTCTATCCCGTCGTACCGGTTCGCGAGGACGACAAAGTTCCCCTTCGTAGTGCGGAGTTTCTCGACGGTCGCGCCGACGTCGTCCTTCGGCACCACGGTCGCCCCGGCGCTCGTCCACCGGTCGCCGGCCTTGAACGACGGCACCAGGACAACGACGTTGTAGCCGCGATCGGCTACCTTTTTACACAGGCCGGGGATCTCCGGTTCTAGACCCTTATCGATGAGGCTCGGGGCGAGGATCATCCGTTCGCCGATGTCCCCGACGATCGGGGGGCGGATGGTCTTGATTGCGGCGTCGCGGGTGACGCCGAACTCCTTGAGCAGGATCGAGTCGTCGATGAGCGTGGCGGAGAGGAAGAACCGCCGCTTCGCCTTGGCGAAACTCGGGATCAGGTCCACCGGCACGAGGTGCGGGGTGATCTGGAGTTTGCTGCCGGAGATGAAGCAATGGCACGCCGCGAGGTCTTCCTTCAACAAGTCCCAGGTGAAGGTTAGCGGCTTAGAGTCGCGGAGTGCGGCCAGGATCTTCGCCACCGCCGGCACGGCGTCGATCCACGCCCAGTAGGGCACCGGCATGGTGGTCCACGGGTAGCCGTCCGAGATCTCGGCGAGCTTCCCCTGCGACTGGTCGGCGAGGACGGAGCGGAAGAGACCGACGATCTGCTTGTACCCGTCGGTGCCGGCTTCGAGGGTGACGGTGACGTTCTCCCTCGCGATGGTCAGGCAACTGTGCGCGTCGTCGATCAGGACGCCGCCAAGCGACACGACCGGGCGGCTCGAGCCCGGCCCGCCGAACACCGACTTGCCGTTGAACAGCTTCTTGAAGTTCGTGATGAAGATCGCGTCGCTGTTCAGGAAGTCGTGAGGGAGTTCGGTCGTCCCCTCAGCGCTCATAACGACCTGGATGCCGATCTGCTGGGCGCACTGGTGGACCTGTTCGGCGAGCTGGTTGTTCGGGCACACGTACAGCGCCGGCCCGAGTTGTTGGTTCAGCACCGACTGGAGCATCAGGAGACCGACCAGAGTCTTGCCCGAGCCGGTGTTCATCTTCACGACCACGTCGTGGTCGTCGCGGCGGGCGTGCCACGCCTTCAGAACTTCGCCCTGGACGTCACGCAGGTAGTCGAACTTCGTCCCCGTCCGAGGGAGGGAGTGGAAGATTTCAGCGGGATTCAGAGGGACTGGTGAGGCGTCCTCGTCGAGGAGTTTGCTGAAGTCGACCATCCGAAATACCCATCCTTTTCGTCGTTCGTGGAAGAATCTGCGGGGATTCTCCCCACGATGAAGACACGTGGTCCGCCGGCGGGTTCGCTACGGGGCCGGACAAACGGGGCTGCTAATGGCTGGCTTACGGGGCCGCACCGACGTGGCGGGGAACTAACCTGGCTTTTCTAGCGAGAGGTTCGGACGCGGGCAGGTTCACATTTGCCCGACTTCGAAGAGTGCGGGCTCCACCGGCCGACTGTTCAGACCAGTCTGGCAAGAACATGACCAGAAGTTTGGATGTTGAATCAGGTGTTGCGAAAGGACGGAGTTGCCTTCTCCTGTCACATCGACGTCAAATCGACCGAGATCTCGAACGGTCGGTAAGCTCCAGCCTCAAGCGCGCTGTCAATGCACATGCCGGTACGGTCGCGGGTCGGGGAGCAGCCCCTCGTTCCGGACGCGGGTGAGTTCGGCGTGGCTGACGATCCACTCGCTGGCGACGCCGCGGCCGGACTTCTTCTTCTCGGCGTGAACCCGGCCGAGTCGGCACCACTCGCGGACCGTGAACTCGGCCTTGCCAAGGAGTGTCGCCACTTCGGCGGTCGAGTACCATTCCTTGATGGTCCGCTGCTCGACGAGGCTCGCCAGCAGCGTTTCGATCTTGGTCAGACGCGCGAGGAGTTCGTCATTCGAGGACGTCATGGCGTTCTCCTTCGGCGATCTCGTCAACGGGGAGCGGGAACAGGATGTCCTGGGCGAGCCGGGCGGCGGCCCGGCGGCAGTAGTACTCATCGACCTCGATGCCGACGGCTTGGAGGCCCATGTCCTTCGCGGCCCGGAGCGTGCTGCCGCTCCCGAGGAAAGGGTCGAGGACAATGCCGCCCGCCGGGGCGAATGAGGCGAGCAGCGGGTAGAGGGCGTGGACGGGTTTCTGGTTGGGGTGGAAGGCGTCGGGTTCTCGCTCCCACTCGATCACGTCGGCGATGCCCTTCGCCGGTCGCGGGGGCCGGCCCTTCGCGAGCAAGAAAGCGGTCTCGTGCTTGCCGCGTGTGAAGCGGCCCAAACCCCATACGTTCTTGACGAAAGCCAAGTGGCTGACGAGCCGGAAGCCGAGTTGTTTCCAGACGCCGACGAACCGGTCGCACTGGGGCCATCCGTAGAATGACACGCAGAAGGTGTCGGGCTTGAGCAGTCGCCAGAGTTCGGCGTAGGTCGGGTGCAGCCAGTCGTCGCGGTCGTCGCCGGCGATGGGTTCCCGGTCCCCGTCCCACCGCCCCTGATAGTTCACCAGGTACGGCGGGTCGGTGAGAACGAAGTCGAACGCCTCGTCGGCGAAGGTCGGAAGCACGACCCGGCAGTCTTCGTGGTAGATGGTGAGGCCGCCGCGGGAGTAATAGGGCGGCGTCCGGGTGGTTGGGTTCACACCGTACCTCCGACTTTGTCGGCCGTCTGGTGACGGCGGGAGGCGGCTGCCAGTTCGCGTTCGACGATCACCAGCAGCCCGCGTAGGAATTCGGAGTCCTCAGTAGCGCACGGGCAGTAGAGTCGGACCCACTCGGCCAGTTGGTGGCGGCACTCGTAACTGAGTTTCGGTCGCTCGGGCATGACGGCCTCCCCGTTTCGGTTCGTTGGAGTTGCTGCTTCGGCGAACTCCGTCCGAACCGACTGGTCACATTGAACCCGTATTGCCAACGCATCCCCAGCGGGGTGTGGGGCGGTTCTGGGGCGAATCCGGTTGCGAGGTGGGCGGTGGAGCGCGAGAAGCGGGAGTACCGGGCGGACGAACTGAAGTTGAAGCGGCTCCGCGCCCAGTTCGCCCTCACCGTCGAGCAGTTCTGCTGGAAGGCGGAGATGGACAAGGCGACGGCCCGGAAGCTGTTGAAGGGCACGCCGGTTTCGCTCGGCACTCTCAAGAGTGCGGCGAAGGTGTTCGGCATCACCGACCACCTCGAACTGTTACACCCCGAGGAGTTGCTCGCCCTCGGTGTCGAACCGGCGGTGACGGTCTCGGGCGAGACGGTTCAGGAGTGGCAGGTCGAGGCCCACCTGACGGCGTGGGAGAAGACGGCGAACGGTCTCCAGTACCACGTCGCACGCTTGCGTCACCGCTTCCTGCCGTCCCGGCTCGCGCGGGGCAAGTGCTACGAGTTGCGTCATCTGGCCGTGGCGGAACGGCAACGACTCGACGTGCAACTCCGGAGACACCCGGACGTGTGCGGTCAAATCGGTCACCATCCGAACGTGGCGGAGAACATCACCGCCACGTTCGTGGAGAACGGCGGCCTCTGGTGGGTGCTCGACCGGTTCGAGGACGGGACAACACTCGCGGAACGGCTGGTCGATGGGCCGCTCGAAGGAACCTCACTCAAGACGGTAATGAAGGGGATCGCGGCCGGCCTGGACGCCCTGCACCGGGAGAAGATCATTCGTCGGGAACTCTCCCCGCGGTTCGTGTTGCTCCGCAAGAAAGACCTGACGCCGGTGCTGACCGATTTCGAGTTGGCGAAGTTGCTCGACGGAGTTCCGACCGTGTCGCCCGTAGGCGGTTGGCCGGACGACCCGTATCTGGCCGAAGAGGTCGTCAGTCGCGGGACGGTGGACGGTCGGGCCGACCTGTACAGTTGGGGGCGGGTGTTCGTCCACTGCCTGGCGGGTCGTCTTCCCGAACCGGGGGCCGATGCGGACGCGGTTCGGAACTCGACGCTGCCGGCGGCCGTGCGAGCCGTCCTGGTCTCCTGTCTCGCGTTGCCGAAGAGCGACCGCCCGGCCTCGATCGCGGACGTAATCAAAGCGCTCAAGAAGTGGTGACGGGTTTCGCCGTGCATGGAGGTCTGTCGTGGCGGTGTCGAGAGTGCGGGTGCGGACGCTCGGCGAATTCGTCTTCTGCCCACGGGCGGGACTGCTGTCGCACGCCTCGGCGAACGAAGAAGACGAGCCGACCGACGAGCGCATGAACCTGAACTTCCTGCCCGAATACAGCCTGACCTTGATCGAGGAACAACTCGCCGTCCAGTTGCGGCGGCTCACCCGCTGGGCCGCGTGGGTCGCCGGCGGGTTATTTCTGGTCGTCGTGGCCGTGTGGAACGAACTGCCGCCGGTGGTGCCGCTCGCCCTGGCCGTGCCGACGATGCTCTGCGTCTGGAAATCGTTTCAGGCACTCTCGGCGGTGATCACTCTCGGCGACCGGCGGCGGGAAGCGCTGTCGGCGACGCCGACCGAACCGCCGGCCGACCTGACGGACGACTTGCCTGTGCGGTGGTGGGAACTGCTCAAGGCAGGGTTCGAGTCGGTCACGTATCTCGAACCGCTTTTCGACGAAGAGTTGATGCTCGCTGGCAAGCCGTGGCGGGTACTCAAGCGGGGATCGCTGCGCATCCCGGTCATCCGCCTGCCGCCCGACAACTATCACGCGGGTCGGTATTGGGTTTACGAGCAGCACCGGGTGCGGCTCGCGGCCTACGCCCTGTTGCTCGCGGCGTGCGAAGGCGGACAGACGCCGTACGCCGTCGTGCTGTTCGGCGGGAGTTACGA
>JANNDF010000251.1:0-6602 GCA_031387445.1 Planctomycetia bacterium | reverse complement strand
CCTTCACTTCGTCGGCATCAGGTCCATCACCGCCAGGGTCATCGTCCGCACGCCCACCTTGATGCTCGGGCCGGGCAGCGGAGCGTACCCGTCGTTGTGCGCGCTCGGCAGCGGCTTGCCCCCCTCCTTCTTGCTCGCCGCGTACTTGTCCGGGTCGATGGTGCCCAGGACGGACATGCAGACGGGCGCCCCGGTGCTGCCGAACCGGCTGAAGTCCTCCCCGCCCATGATCGTCTTCCGCGGGACGAGGTTCTCCGGCCCGAGTACCGTGCCGAACAGCGTCACCAGCCGTTTCGTCAGCTTCGGGTCGTTGCTCAACAGCGGGCAGAACTCTTCCAGGTTCACCTTCATCTCAGGGGCCGGGGCGCGGGCCGCCTCGGCGTGCCCCTTGGCGATCCGCTCGATCGCCTTCAGCACCTTGTCGCGGGTCTTGTCGGTGGTGCTCCGTACGGTGATTTGCAGCTTGGCTTCGTTCGGGATGATGTTGTGCTTGTTGCCGGCGTGGATGCTGCCCACCGTCACCACGGCCGGCTCGCCCGGTTCCACTTCGCGGCTCACGATGGTCTGCAAATCGACGATCACGTGGGCCGCCAGCACGATCGGGTCGATGGCGGTGTGCGGGGCCGCCCCGTGCCCGCCCTTCCCCTTGATGGTCAGGTCCACCGTGTCCACGTTCGCCATCGCCAGCCCTTCGGTGTAGTGGATTTGCCCGACCGGCAGTTGGGCGTCGGCGTGCAGGGCGAGGCAGACGTCGGGCTTGGGGAACTTCTTGAACAGGCCGTCTTCGATCATCATGCGGGCGCCGGCGCCGATCTCCTCGGCCGGCTGGGCCACCATCACCAGCGTGCCGGCCCACTGGTCTTTCAGGGCCACCAGTGTGCGGGCGGTGCCGACGAAACAGGTCATGTGGATGTCGTGCCCGCAGGCGTGCATGACGCCCACGTCATTCCCGGTGCGGTCCTTCGTCCGCACCTTGCTGGCGTACTCCAGGCCGGTCTGTTCCGTCACCGGCAGGGCGTCCATGTCGGCCCGCACCCACACCGTCGGCCCGGTGCCGTTCTTGAACACACCCACCACCCCGTGCCCGCCGATCTTCGTCGTCACTTCAAACCCCAGTTTCTCCAACTCCGCCGCCATCCGCGCCGCACTCTCCTTCTCTTGCAGCGACAGTTCCGGGTGCGAGTGCAGGTGCGTGTACAACTTGAGCAGGTCGGCCGCTTCGGCGTCGATCTTCTTGTCGATGGCGGCGAGTTGCGGGGGCGGGTCGGCGGCGATGGCCGGGGAAATGCACAGAACGGCGAACAGGGGGAGCAGGCGGCGCGGCATATCGGCGGCTCGGGTGGGGGTGATGCGCCGGGCGGAGCGCCCGTCGGACCCACCCTACGAAGTGACCGCGGGTGCGGCGACCGGGTGAAACGCACCGGGGGCGTGTGCGGCCGAAGCCACACACGCCCCCGGAAGTTGTGTCATCACGAATGGCGTGTTACCGGAACGGGCGGTACAGGCCGGGCTGGGTGCCCCAGTTCAGGTTGTTGTTGCGGTAGTAGTTGGTGTTCGAGTTCCACTGCGTGCCGGGCGCGTTGTAGTACGACGGCGACCACGAGTTGTAGTTCGCCCACGGGTTGTTCACGACCACCACCGGCGGCTGATACATCTGCCACAGTTGCGCTTGCAGGAAGGCGTTCTGCCACATCTGCTGCTGTTGCATCTGCATGGCCGGGACGGGCGACACGGTGGTCACCGGCCGCACCCCGATGCCCCCCCGCAGGCCGGGGGTTTGGGCGGAGGCGACGGACGCCCCACAGAGGACGACGGCGGCGACGGCGAGCGTGCGGCGGATGATCGACATGGCTCGGGCTCCGGTGAGTGACAGGGAAGACCTTCTGCCCCTGAGACGCCGCACCCTCCCCCGCTTGCGCCACCCGGCGGGCCGTTACACTTTCCGGCGAAAACTGTCCGCCCCGGCCGGAGGAACTGGATGACCACTCCAGCCCCTCCCGGAAACCGGGCCATGACCACAACCACCCGCCGCCCGCCGTACCGCCTGGCCGCCGCCATGCTCGCCCTGCTAGTAGCGGTGGTGTCGGTCCAACTGCTGGTTCAGTTGCCGAAGGCGGTCGCCGCCGCCCGCACCGCCCGCCCCGCCCGGTGACCGCACACGCCTTTCGTCCGATTCCGGGTTGACGCCCCCGCCTCTGGCCCCTAAAAATCATGCGTCCTGGCATCGTCGGTTTTGCACTCAGGCCCTGTCGTCTAGAGGCCTAGGACAACACCCTTTCAAGGTGTGGACTGGGGTTCGAATCCCCACAGGGTCACTGAGCACGAGGCGGCGGAATCCTTCACCGGGTTCCGCCGCCTCTGTCATTTCCGTTCGCACGGAAATCGGTGGGTTGAGTTGCACCTGCTGGGTCAGTCCTTCGAACACTTTGACATGCGGCCCGCCTCCCGGCTTGGACACCATCGACATTTCAAGCACGCCGCCCGTGTCTGTGAGTCGTGCCTGTGACATTTCTCACAGTCGCGGACGTGTATAATCCCCCCCCCAATTGCCCCATCCGCCCGTCACGACGGTGCGGGACTCCCGCCGTTGCCTCCCTCACACCACCGAATCCCGCACCATGTTCGCACCCTCTCCCGCTGGCTGTCTGCCCCCACCCACCGTACGGCTTCCCCGCAGTGGCGGCCGCAGTTCACCCCCCTGGAAGACCGCAGCACCCCGGCGTCATTCGCCGGCAACACCATCACCCTGGACGACGCTGGCGAAGTGCTCACCATCAGCACCTCGGTCAGCGGCACCTACACACTCACGAGCACGGTGGACGTGAACGGCGCGGCCGGGCCGGTGGCGTTCACCCCTGGAGCCGGGCAGGTGACGGTGGTCGATTCGGCCACCGGCACAAGCGTGCGGTTCACCAACAGCACGGCCGCTTACGCCCACCCGTTCACCGTCACCCTGAACGACGCGCCGGGTGAGGTCCGGTTGAGCGGCAATTTGGCGTTCGGAGCGAACGACCTGAGCGTGACCACCACCCGGAACATCGTGGTGCTGGACAACCTCCCCCCTCACTCGGCGCTCGTGACCACCACCAGCGGGAACATCACGTTCTCGGCCAGCATGCAGGCGACGCCGACGACCGGTGCCTTCGCCGGCGTCGAGTTTCAAGACAACGTGCTGAGCGGCACGGGGGCGGTGAGCGTGTCCGGCCGCAGCGGGGGCGATCTGCCCGGCGTGTGGGTCCGTAGCGCGGGCACGATCGGATCGACCGGCAGCGGGTCGGTCAACGTGACCGGCATCAGCCCGGCCGGCGTCGGCTTCCGCGTCGAGGCCTCATCCCCGGCGGTCACCTCGGGCGGGGGGGGGACGTGACCATCGTGGGGACCGGCGGCGTGGCCTTCCAGAGTTACGGGGTGTGGCTCGAGGGCGGGCTCGTCACGGCAGGCGGCTTGGGGGCGGTGAGCGTGACCGGCACCGGCGGGTCAGGCCCCGGCAACGGCAACGACGGGGTCATCATGACCAACCAGGCGGTGATCACGAGTGGCGGCGGGAGCGTGACCGTGCGGGGCACCGGCGGGGGGGCGTCGCTCGCGAACGGGGTCGGGGTGAACATCGGGTTCGCGACGATCAGTTCCGGGGGCACCGGGCGCATCAGCGTCACCGGCACCGGCGGGGCGTCCAACGGTTCGAACAACTTCGGGGTGTCCTTGGGCACCACGGACGGGATCGTGTCGAACGGGGGAGACGTGACCGTGCTGGGGACCGGTGGGAGCGGCAGCGGGGACGGCAACCACGGGGTGTACTTCACGAGCGGCGGCGGGATGCGCGCGGCCGGCACGGGCGGTGTCAGCATCACCGGCGTCGGCGGGGCGGGCGGCGGGAACGAGCACTCCGGCGTGTATTTCGTCAGCCCGATCGCCAGCGTCAACACCACCGGCGGGGCGATCAGCGTCACCGGCACGGCCGGGAGCGGGGCGGACAGCCGGGGCATTCTGCTCAGCAACGCGGGCTTCCCGGGCTACACCAACATCGTCCTACAGGCCGGCGGGAACGCCCCCGTCACACTGACCGCCGACAGCCTCACCCTCGGCAGCAACATCTCGGCCGGCACCGGCACCATCACCATCCGCCCCCTCACACCCGGCACCCGCATCTTCCTGGGCGCCCAGGACGTGGTGTCCGGTAGTCCCATCCTCGGCCTGAGCGACGACGAACTGGACCGCATCACCACCGGCACACTGGTCCTCGGCAGCAGCAACAACCTGATGGTGCTCCAGAGCGGCATCACCCGGCCGGCCGCCACCGCCGTTCAACTGATCGCCTCCGCGCTCTACTTGTCGCTCGACCCGATCTTCGACACCGGCGGCGGGCCGCTCACCCTGACGGTCGGCGGCAGCATCAACCAGCAGTACATCGGCGGCTTCTCCATCGGCCAGAACCTCACATTCACCGCCAGCACGGTCTCGTTCTCGCCGGGCGCGACCCTGTACCTGCCGCAGAACAGCATCACCTTTCCGGCGGTCGCCCTGCTGAAGGTGAACGGCACCCTCGACCTGACCAACCTGGCTGCGGTGATCGGCAGCGCCTCGTTCACCCCCCGACCGGGCGATGTCGTCACCCTGGCGACGGCCACGAGCATCGTCGGCACCTTCGTCGGCAGGCCGAAAGGCTCCACGATCGTCATCAACGAGCAGTTGATGACGATGCACTACACCGCCACCCGCGTGACGGCCGAATACGTCGGGCCAGTGGTCCCGCCGTCACCCCCAGGCGTGCCGCCGTCGCCCCCGGTGGTGCCGCCCCCTCCGCCCCCGCTCCCGCGGGTGGTGACGGCGGTCGGCGACATGGTGACGGTGCGGAACCCGACCGACGGCAGTGCGCGGACGTTCGTCCCGTTCCCTGGGTTCAGCGTGAACATTGCGTCGGCCGACCTGACCGGGGACGGGGTGCCGGACGTGGTGGTGGGGGCGGGTCCGGGCGGCGGGCCGCACGTGCGGGTGTTCGACGGGGCGAGCGGGGCCGAACTGGCCAGCTTCTTCGCCTTCCCCGTCGGGTTCAGCGGCGGAGTGACCGTGGCTGCCACCGCCGGACGGGTGGTGGTCGGGGCCGGGCCGGGTGGCGGACCGCACCTGAAGGCGTTCAACCTCTCCCCGTTCGTGGAAGTGCGGTCGGTGTTCGTCGGCGACGTGACGGACACCCGCGGCGTGGTCGTGTGAACAACCCGTCAGCGGGCGTCGGAGCGGGCGAGGCGGAGCCAACCGCCTCGCCCTTCTCGTTCAGGCCATTCACGTTCCCACTTCTACAATCCCCCTCACATTCCCCTTCTCTCCGTGAGGGTTCTCCCATGCCGACGAACGCACCGCTCAACCGCAAACTCCGCATGGGTCTGGTCGGCGGCGGGCAGGGGTCGTTCATCGGCCGCGTCCACGCCACCGCCGCCGTGCTCGACAACCGTGCCGCCCTCGTCGCCGGGGCGCTGTCCAGCGATCCGGTCAAAGCCAAAGCGTCCGCCCCCGACTACGACATCGCCGACGAGCGGGCGTACACCAGCTTCAAGCAGATGGCCGAGGAGGAAGCCAAGCGGGCCGACAAGGTCGATTTCGTGTCCGTGGCCACGCCGAACCACACCCACTTCGAGGTGGCGAAGACGTTCGTGGAGGCCGGGTTCAACGTCATCTGCGACAAGCCGATGACGTTCGACCTGGTGCAGGCCGAAGAGTTGATGAAGATCGTCGAGCGGTCGGGCGTGGTGTTCGCCGTCACGCACAACTACACTGGCTATCCGCTGGTGCGGCAGGCCCGCGAGATGATCCTGAGCGGGGAACTCGGCGAGATCAACGCCGTGCGGTCGAACTACATTCAGGGGTGGCTCCGCACCCGGCTAGAGAGCGGCGACCAGAAGCAGGCGAAGTGGCGGACCGACCCGAAGCAGAGCGGGGCGGCCGGGGCGTTCGGCGACATCGCCACCCACGCCTACAACCTCGCCCGGTTCATGACCGGCCTGCTGCCGAAGCACATTTCGTGCTTGCTGAAGACGTTCGAAGAGGGGCGGGCGCTGGACGACTACGGCGTCGCGGCCATCCGCTTCGACAACGGGGCACTCGGCACCGTGACGGCCAGCCAGATTTCGCACGGCCGCGAGAACGACCTGTTCATCGAGATCGACGGCACGAAGGCGGCACTGGAATGGCGCCAGGAGGAGCCGAACAAGCTGCTGGTGCGGCAGAACGGCCAGCCGCACAAGGTGTACACCCGCAACGGCGGGCCGTACCTGGGGGCGGCGGCGGGGGCGAGCGTGCGGTTGCCGAGCGGCCACCCGGAGGCGTTCTTCGAGGCGTTCGCCAACGTGTACACGGCCGCCTACGACGCGATGGTGAAGAAGGCGGCCGGCGAGAAGGTGGAGGCGGTGAACACGGTCTACCCGAACGTCTTCGACGGCGTCGAGGGGATGCTGTTCATCCAGCAGTGCGTGAACAGCAGCAAGGAAGACGGCCGCTGGCTGCCCTTCCGCCACCCGCGGGCACGGAAGTAGATCTCGAGCGACAATGGAGGCCCTCCCTCACGGGCGGGCCTCCGTTGACACACCCGTCAACTCGCTCCTGGAAGT
>JANNDF010000651.1:0-4202 GCA_031387445.1 Planctomycetia bacterium | reverse complement strand
GTTCTTGCTTTTCGGCGCGCTCATCGCGATTTACATCTTCGCGCTGGCGGCTCGCGGCGAAGAGTTGTTCGCTCACCTTGCTTGCGTGTACTCTGTCTCTCTCCCTCTCTCTCCCCTTCTCCCATGAACACACTGCTCCTCTCGCTGGCCCTGCTGGCGCCGGCCGCCGACCCGACGCCGAAGGAAGGCGTGCTGCCGCTCGGCAAGGACGGCAAGCCGCTCAACCTCGACTTCGAGGCCGGCACCCTGAAAGACTGGACCGCCGAGGGCGACGCCTTCAAGGATCAGCCGATCCAGGGCGACACGGTCGCGGCACGGCGCGGCGACATGAAGAGCAACCACCAGGGCAAGTTCTGGATCGGCGGGTACGAGAAGCACCTGGACAAGCCGAAGGGCACGCTCACCAGCGTGCCCTTCGCGGTCACGTACCCGTGGGCCAGTTTCCTGGTGGCCGGCGGGTCGGACGAGAAGCAGACGCGGGTGGAAGTGATCGACGTGGCCGCCAAGAAGGTGAACTTCAGCACGGCGGGCGAGGAGTCGGAAAGCCTGCGGCGGGTGGCGGTCGATGTGTCGAAGTTGATGGACAAGGAAATTCAGGTGCGGATCGTGGACAACTCCGCCGCCGGGTGGGGGCACATCAACTTCGACGACTTCCGCTTCCACTCCGAGAAGCCGGCGGTGGAGGCGAAGCCGGCCGACCCGTACAAGTACGCCGGGCAGAAGCCGCAAGACGCCGCGAAGAACATGACCGTGCCGGACGGGTTCAGCGTGAAACTGTTCGCCGGCGAGCCGGACGTTCACCAGCCGATCGCCATGTGTACCGACGACCGCGGGCGACTCTGGGTGGTCGAAGCGTACGTCTACCCGAAGCGGAACCCGGCGAAGGGGCCGCTGCTGCCGGAGGCCGAGCGGAAGAACGGCGACAAGATCCTGATCTTCGAGGACACCGACGGCGACGGCGTTCACGACAAGAAGACGGTGTTCATGGAAGGGCTGAACCTGGTGTCGGGCATCGAGTACGGGTTCGGCGGGTTGTGGGTCGGGGCCGCCCCGTACTTCCTGTTCATCCCCATTCTGGACGGCGACAAGGCGGGCGAGCCGAAGGTGCTACTCGACGGCTGGGGCTACGAGGACACGCACGAGACGCTGAACAGCTTCATCTGGGGGCCGGACGGCTGGCTGTACGGCTGCCACGGGGTGTTCACGCACAGCACCGTCGGCAAGCCGGGGGCGAAGGCCGCCGAGCGGCAGAAGATCAACGCCGGCATCTGGCGGTATCACCCGACCAAGCACGTCTTTGAAGTGTTCTGCCACGGCACGAGCAACCCGTGGGGGCTGGACTACAACCAGTACGGCGACTTCTTCATCGAGGCGTGCGTGATCCCGCACCTGTGGCACATGGTGCAGGGCGGGCGGTACGAGCGGCAGGGCGGCCAGCACTTCAACCCGTTCACATACACCGAGATCGGCACCATCGCCAAGCACCGGCACTACGTCGGCGGGCAGTGGAACCCCGCCGACCGGCTGAAGAGCGACGACCTAGGCGGCGGGCACGCGCACAGCGGGCTGATCTGCTACCAGGGCGGGCTGTGGCCGAAGGAGTACCACGGCAAGCTGATCATGGGCAACATCCACGGGCACCGGCTGAACGTGGACGAGGTGAAGCCGAAGGGCAGCAGCTACGAGGGCGACCGCAACCCCGACTTCCTGCTGAGCCACGACAAGACGTGCATCATCGTGGCGTTGCAGTACGCCCCGGACGGCAACGTCTACTTCACCGACTGGTCCGACAAGCAGGTGTGCCACACCAACCAGACCGAGATCTGGGACCGCACCAACGGCCGCGTGTTCAAGATCGTCCACAAGGACACGAAGCCGGTGAAGGGGCTGGACTTGCAGAAGTTGACCGACGCCGAGTTGGTGAAACTGCAATCCAGCGACAACGAGTGGATGGTGCGACACGCGAGAAGGATTTTGCAGGAGCGGTTCGCCGCGATGGAGCGGAAGGACATCGACGCGAAGGCGATGGAACAAAAGGCCGAGACGGTGAAGGCCATCGAAAAGATCGTGACGGACGAGAAGGACACCGGCAAGCGCCTCCGCGGGTTGTGGGCGATGGAAGCTGTGGGCGGGATCAAATGGGATCTCGTCGCCAAGTGCCTGACCGACGAATCCGCTTTCGTCCGTGCGTGGGGCTACACGCTCGGAAGCAGGGTCGCGGTCGGGGCCGGCATGGACTTGGCGTACTTCAAAATGCTCAGCGACCCTTCCCCGGTCGTCCGCCGGCACATCGCGTCGTCGTGGACCCTGATCGGCAGTATGAACAGTGCCAACCGGCTCGACGCCCTGTTCCAGCACGCAGACGACGCCAGCGATCACGTGCTGCTGCACCTGTACTGGTACGCCCTCGAACCGTTCGCCGCGGAGAAGCCGGCTGAAGCGTTGGCCATCGCCGCGGGTGCGAAGGTGCCGCTGCTGCCGCTCACCGCTCGTCGCATCGGTGCCATCGGCACGCCGGAAGCCGCGGCGGTGCTGGTGGACGGGTTGAGCAAGGCCACCAAGCCCGAGCAACAACTCGCCTACTTCGCCGGGCTGCAAGAGGCGAACAAGGGCAAGCGGACCACCGACGCCCCGAAGGGGTGGGCCGACGCTTACGCCAAGCTGAGCAAGAGCGAGAACGCCGACGTGCGGAACACCGCCCTGTCGCTCGCCGTGGTGTACGGCGATGCGGACGCGCAAGCGACGCTCGCCATCACCCTCGCCGACGACACGAAACCGGCCGCCGCACGGCTCGCCGCACTCGCCACGCTGCTCGACGTGAAGTACGCCAGACTGCCACCCATCCTGTTCGCGCTACTGGACGAGCCGGCGTTCCGCTCGCCCGCCCTCCGTGCGCTCGCCGCCTACGACGCCGCCGGCATCCCCGCCCGCGTGCTCGCCATCTACCCGAAGCTGACCACCGCCGAGAAGCGGGACGCCATCACCACCCTTGCCAGCCGTGCGTCTTACGCCAAGCTGCTGCTCGCGGCGGTGGAGGCGAAGAAGTTGTCCGCGTCGGAAATCCCCGGCGAGACGATCCGCCAGCTCCGCAGCTTCAACGACAAGGAACTGAACGACACCATCGCCGCCGTGTGGGGCCTGGTGCGAGACACCCCCGCCGACCGCAAGAAACTGATTGCCGACTGGACGAAGAAGCTGACGCCGAACGCCCTGACGAACGCCGACCTGGGGGCCGGGCGGGCGGTGTACAACCGCGTGTGCGCCCAGTGCCACACGCTGTACGGCGTGGGCGGGAAGGTCGGCCCGGAGATCACCGGGGCGAACCGCGCGGACCTCGCCTACCTGCTCGACAACGTGTTCGCCCCGTCGGCGGTGATTCAGAAGGAGTACGCCGCGACGAAGCTCGACCTGACCGACGGGCGGTCGCTCATCGGCATCGTGAAGGAGGAGAACGCCAGGACGCTGACGCTGGTGACGGCGAACGAGACGCTCACGATCCCGATGAAGGACGTGGACAAGCGGACGCCGTCGGAACTGTCCATGATGCCGGACGACCTGACCAAGCCGCTGACCGAGGCGCAACTCAAGAACCTGTTCGCCTACCTGAAGCACACGCAACAGGTGCTGCCGCTCGCCGACGCCGAGAACGCGAAGGAGTTCTTCAACCGCAAAGACCTGACCAACTGGGACGGCGACAAGGCCGTGTGGAGCGTGCAGGACGGCGAGATCGTCGGCAAGACGGAGAAGGGGTTGAAGGCGAACAACTTCCTGAAATCGACCTTCGACGTGACCGACTTCAAGTTGTCGCTGAAGGTGAAGCTGACGCCGAACGACGCGAACAGCGGGGTCCAGTTCCGCAGCGTGCCGATCGAAGGGGGCGAGATGCGCGGCCCGCAGGCGGACGTGGGCAAAGGGTGGTGGGGCAAGCTGTACGAGGAGAGCGGCCGCGGGCTGCTGGTGAAGGAGGGCGGGGAGAAGTTCGTGAAGGAGAACGAGTGGAACGAGTACGTGGTAGAAGCGGTCGGGCCGAAGGTGAAGATCTGGATCAACGGCCAACTGGTGGCGGACTACACGGACGAGAAGTTGGCGAAGCGCGGGCAGATCGCCGTGCAGGTGCATTCCGGCGGCCCAACGGAAGTGCGGTTCAAGGATTTGAAGTTGGAGGTGAAATAAGAAGAGGATTCACCGCCGAGGGCACATGA
>JANNDF010000198.1:0-6238 GCA_031387445.1 Planctomycetia bacterium | reverse complement strand
CAAACCGGCTCCTCACGGAGAACGGCTCACCGCTCCTCACCCGCTGCACCAGCTCCCCCGCGACGGTCGCACCCGCCACGAGTCCGGCGGGTCTTCCGGGATGACCGTCCGTACCCCGCCGCGCCACCGCAAGCTGGTGAGCGGTTCGGTTTCGTTGCCCCAGATCGTGTGCAGTTCGGGCAACACGTCCGGGTCGGCGAGCGGGGCGAGGGCGGCGTTCGTGAACGGACCGCTCAGATTCTTCAGGTTCGCGAACACGTCTCGCTCGGTCAGGTCGGCGACCGAGGACTCGGACCACTTCACCGACCCGTCGAACACCACCAACTTCTCCAGTTCCGGGGTGTTCAGCCGGTTCAACAGCCGCCCGAACTGCGCAAGCCTGATGCCGAACACGCACAACTCTTTCACCCCGCCCGTCGCCGTCCAGCGGGCGAGGTGGTCCACACCGTCGTCCGTCCAGACTCGCCCGACGCTGGTGGTCGAGGGGAACATGCGGAGCTGTCGCAGCCGCGGCGGGCGGGAGGGCGGGAGGGCAGTGATGTCGTCGGCGTAGGTAAGACTCAGGTTCAACGCCGTCAGGTGCGGCCAGTCGGCGGCGGCGAACGCCGGCAGCAGTCCGGGCGCTGGGGCTTCCAGTGAGAGCGATTCGAGTCGCGGGGCGACGGCGGCCAGCAGGCGCACGACGGCGGCCAGCCAGTCCGCGAGTTCGCCCGCCGGGATGTCCTCAGGAAAATTGAGCGACAGGTGCGTGACCGTCTCCAGCACCGCGGAGTCGGCGAGCGTTTCGAGGGCGTTCAGGTTCAGTTCACCGTCCCCGAAACTCAGCGTGGTCAACTCGGGGAAGTGGCCGGGCGTGAGCAGCGACAGGTCGGTGACGAACGATTCCACCCGCCGTGTGCCCACGCCGGCGTACCACTCCCTGAGCGACAGCGAACGCACGCCTTGCAACCGCGGGTGCCAGAGCAGGTCGCCGCACTCGTCGTCCCAACCGCTGAACGTCACCTCCCGCACCGGGCCGCCCGGCCACGGGTCGTACCGCTGGTTCGGGTCGGCCGACCAGTCGTACACGCCGTTCCCCCACTCGCCGCTGGTCAGCCGCCCGCGTGCCACGTCGTCGAGCATCACCTCTGCCGGGAAGCCCCGCCGCCAGCGGTCCATGAACATCCGCCCCTCGTCGCTGGCTGTCGGCGTCCGCCACGCAGTCTCGTTCGCCTTGAACAGGTCGTACTCGCGGAGCTTGGCCGGCGCCCAGGTGGGGGCGAGCGGGCCGACGCGGGCGGTGTGGCATTGCAAGCGGATGAACTCGGCCCGTTCCCCGTCGCCGTGTTCGTCCAGCCAGTCGGCGTACACCAGCCGCGGCAGGTCGTCGTCCGGGTTCGACGCAATGGCGGCCAGCAGTGCGGAAGCGTCGTGCATGGCGAATTGACCCGGCTACTGTGCGGTGGTCGCGGTCGGCTTGCCGGTCATCAGCATCAGCATCGCCACCCCGCCGGCCGCGAGGGCCATCACCACCGCCACCAGCACCGCCCACGCCCACATGGGCACGCCCTTCTTCGGCGGCGGTGGCTCCGGTTCGTCCGGTTCGGGGTCGTGCCGAAGGGCCGCGGTGCTCAGCCGGTTGTTCGCCGCCTGCGTTCCCGATACGCCGGCCATCAGCCGCGGCGAGTGCTCCAGCCACGGCTTGAGCGCCAGGATCACGTCGGTCGGCGTGGCGTACCGCTCGTCCCGGTCTTTCGCCGTCATGCGGTGGACCACGTCGGCCAGGGCGGGCGGGAAGTCGGGCACGATCTCGTCGAGCAGCGGCAGTTGGGCCAGCTTCTGCTTCACCAGCTTGCCGGCGGTGCTGCCCTCGAACGGCGGGCGGCCGGTGACGAGGTAGTAGAAGGTGAGGCCGAGGCAGTAGATGTCGGCGCGGATGTCGATGTCCGGGTCGCTCACCACCTGCTCGGGGGAGATGTAGTCGGCCGTGCCGAGCAGCGCACCGGGGTCCAGCGCCACCGTCAAAATCCCCTCCGGCCCGACCGGGCGGGCGAGGCCCATGTCGAGAATCTTCACCGCCCCTTCGGGGGTGAGGATCAGGTTGCCCGGCTTGATGTCGCGGTGAATGAACCCCTTCTCGTGCGCGTGCTGGAGGCCGGACGCGGCCTGGGCGATGTACTGGGCGGCCCGCGTGTACGGCATCGGCCCGCCGGCCTTCACCAGTTGTTCCAGCGTCCTCCCTTCCACGAACTCCATCACCAGGAACCACACCTCCCCGTCGCGGGCCACGTCGTACAGCTTGACCACGTTCGGGTGGTCGAGGGCGGCGGCGGTGCGGGCCTCGCGGAGGAACCTCTGGCGGGACAGTTGGTCGGTGGCGATGCTCGGCGGCAGCACCTTCACCGCCGCCTTGCGGCCGAGCGTGCGGTGGACGGCCAGGTACACGAACCCCATTCCCCCCTGGCCGATCTGGTCGCGGATGACGTAGTCGCCGAGGGTGAACCCGCGGGTGCGGCCGGACAGGATCATCCGCGCCTGAAACGGCGTGAGCAGCTTGCGGCGAACCAGTTCGCCGGCCGCCTTGTCCGGCGGGTCGGGTAGGTCGGACGGCACTTCGGCCAGCAGCCCGGTGCGGCGGACGAGGGCCAGAAACTCGGCGGTGGTGGCGGGGGGCGGAGAGGGCACGCGAACCTCAACTCGACGGCGGCCGCGGGAGATGTGACAGCCCTGTCTGTGGCGTTCATTGTAGTGCGGAATCGGCAACGAAGGGGGAGAGGCGTGTTCTCCCTTGCCGCCCTTGCCGGTCGCACCTACCTAATCTGTTCGCTTGTTTCGCCTTCCGCGGGCCGAACCTCCGCCCCGGAATCCCCCTCGTTGCCGACGCGGGCCGACCCGAGCAGTCCCCTACGGACGTTCAAATTCCATGAACTCCAGCGACACCACCACCGACACCCCGTCCACCCCGGCCGAGCAGACGCCGCCGCCGCTGCCCCTGGAGGCCGCTGCGGAGCAGCCCCCGGCGCTGCCGCCCGACGCCGACCCGGCCGCCCCGCTGCCGGAAATGGCCGCGGTGGTCGTGCCGCCGTCGGCCGCGGAACCGCCGGCCCCGACCGGCCCGGCCCGCACCCCACAGCCGGTGCCGGTGGTGCCGCCCGCCCCACAGGGGCACGAGCTGGCCCGCATCGCCCAGGATCTGCAAATCCGGCGGGTGCATGTGGAAGCGGTGGTGCAGTTGCTGGACGAGGACAACACCATCCCGTTCATCACCCGCTACCGCAAGGAGCGGACGGGCGGGCTGGACGAGGAGATGCTGCGGCGGATCGAACTGCGGGTGAACGCGCTGCGGGCGCTGGCCGAGCGGAAGCAGACCATCCTGAAGAGCATCGCCGGGCAGGGGCGGCTGACCGACCCGCTCGTCGGGGCCATCATGGAGGCCGACAGCGTCAAGCGGCTGGAAGACTTGTACCTGCCGTACAAGCCGAAGAAGCGGACGCTCGCCTCGGACGCCCGCGACAAGGGGCTGGAGCCGGCGGCGGTGGCCGTGTGGGACCGCGACGAGGCGGCCGCCAACCTGCCCGAACTGCTCGCCGGGCTGGTCAACCCGGACAAGGGGCTGAACACGCCCGACGACGTGGCCGCCGGCATCCGCCACATCCTTTGCGAGTACATCGCCGAGGACGCCAACGTCCGCTGGCCGGTGCGGCAGTTCGTCCGCTACGACGCCGTGCTCGTCACCGCCAAGGCGGACGGCGTGCCGGACGGCAAGGGGCAGGAGTTCCGCGACTACTTCGAGTTCAAAGAGCCGGTGCGGATGATGCCCCCGCACCGCGTGCTGGCCGTCAACCGCGGCGAGCACGAGAAGGTGTTGAAGGTGAAGATGGACTGCAACTCGCAGCAGGCCAAGTACATCACGTTCGACTGCCTGCCGCTGGCCGACCACCCGCACAAAGAGTTCATCATCCCGGCCCTGGAAGACGCCGTCGATCGCCTGCTGCTGCCGAGTTTGGAGCGCGAAATCCGCAAGGAGATGACCGAGTTCGCCCAGGACCACGGCGTGGACATCTTCGCCCGCAACCTGCGGAGCCTGCTGCTCAAGGCGCCGCTCGGCGGGCGGAAGGTGCTGGCCGTGGACCCCGGCCTGCGAACCGGGTGCAAGCTGGCCGTGCTCGGCGAGACGGGCGAGTTGATCGAACACGCCGTCATGCACCTGCCGACGATCCAGAAGAACTCGAACGGCAAGCAGAAGCTGGAACAGCTCATCCGTAAGTACGGCATCGAGATCATCGCCATCGGCAACGGCACCGCCTGCCGCGACGCCGAACAGGTGGTGTCCGACGTGATCGCCGACCTGGCCGACCGTCGAGCCAACCCGCGGCCGGTGGCCCCCGCCGCCCTGCCGCCGGTGGTCACCGAGTCCGCCCAGGTCGCCGCGGTCGAAACGGTGGCCGCCGCGGCGGTGCCCGTGGAAACCATCACCTCCGCCTCGCTCGCCGGTGCGGCTGAGGTGGTCAGTTCGTCCACCCCGCTGCCGACCGGCGACGCCCCGTCCGCGTCGGACACGTCGGTGACGGTCGCTCCGGTCCCCGTCGCGCCGGTGGCTCCCGCGGCGCCGCCCCCGCCGGTGGAAAAGATCGATCGGGACGGCCTGCCCGACGCGCCGGCCGAGATCAGCTACGTGATCGTGAACGAGGCCGGCGCGAGCGACTACTCGGCCTCGCCGATTGCCAAGGAAGAGTTCCCCGACCTGGACGCCACCGTTCGCGGCACCGCCAGCATCGGCCGGCGGCTGCAAGACCCGCTCGCCGAACTGGTGAAGGTGGACCCGCAGCACGTCGGCGTCGGGTTGTACCAGCACGACATGCGGCCGAAGTACCTGAAGGAGTCGCTCGAGACGGTCATCGAGAGTTGCGTGAACACGGTCGGCGTGGACGTGAACACGGCCAGCGTGCCGCTGCTGCGGCACGTGTCCGGGCTGAACCAACTGGTGGCCCGCGAGATCGTCGAGTTCCGCGCCAAGAACGGGCCGTTCCGCACCCGCGAGCAGTTCAAGAGCGTGCCGCAGTTGGGCGAGGTGCGGTTCACCCAGGCGGCCGGCTTCTTGAAGATCCGCACCGGCGACGACCCGCTCGACAACACCTGGGTTCACCCGGAAAGCTACCACATCGCCCGCAGCGTGCTGGAAGCGATGGGGCACACCCCGGCCGACCTGTTCGACCGGGCGAAGCTGGCCGACATCCGCGAGAAGCTGAAGACCCAGAACCCGGAGGCCATCGCCAACCATTTCAAGGTGGGCGGGCCGACGGTGCGGGACATCTTCGACGCCATCGCCAAGCCCGGCCGCGACGTGCGGGAGGACCGCCCGGCCCCCATCTTCCGCAAGGGCGTGCTCAACCTGGAAGACCTGCAGCCGGGCATGGAGCTGAAGGGCGAAATCCTGAACGTGGTGGACTTCGGCGCGTTCGTGGACGTGGGCCTGAAGGACAGCGGGCTGATCCACATCAGCCAGATGGCCAACCGTTTCATCAAGAGCCCCTACGACGTGGTGAACGTGGGCGACGTGGTGAGCGTGTGGGTGAACAGCGTCGATCCCGACCGCCGGCGGGTGTCGCTCAGCATGATCCCGCCGGGGCAGGAGCGGACGTTCGAGCGGCCGCCGGAGATGCAGCAGCAGCGTCCGCCGCAACGGCAAGACCGCCCGCCGATGGACCGCCCCCCGCCGCAACAGCGGTTCGACCGTCCGCCGCAACAGCAGCGGCCGCCGATGGACCGCCCCCCGCAACAGCGGTTCGACCGCCCGCCGCAGGACCGCCCCCAGCGGCAAGACCGCCCGCCGATGGACCGCCCGCCGGGCGAGCGGGCGGGGTTCATGCCGCGTCCGCCGGCCAGCACCATCCCGCCGCCGGTGCGCCCGGGGCAGGGCAAGCCGGGCGGCCTCTACCGCGGCCCGGCGCTGCCGCAGAGCGGCCCGCCCCGCCCGCCGGTGGAGGTGACGCCGACCGCCGCCGAGGGCACCCCGCCAGCCGAGGGCGCCGCCCCGCCGAAGGCGAAGAAGGCGGGCGCCAAGCTGACCACCCAGCAGAAGACGGGCAAGGCGGCGCTGAACAGCTTCGCCCAGCTCGCCGCCCTGCTCGGCAAGCCGGCCGAGGAGCCGAAGCCCGCACCGGCCCCGGAAGCAAAGCCGGAGGAGCCGAAAGCCGACGAGCCGAAGCCGGAGTGAGTGTCGCCCGGTCGCAAGCTCCCGGCGACGACAAGGCGGTTG
>JANNDF010000194.1:0-9780 GCA_031387445.1 Planctomycetia bacterium | reverse complement strand
CGTCAGCCGCCTGGGTTCGGTTCCACCCAGGCGGCTGACGCCGCCGGTTCACCCGGATGGAATCAGGAACTCGCTGAACGGGCGGACGATGCGGCGGAACGCCTCGACCGGCAGATGCACCGTCCGCCAACTCTTGCTCCGCGGCCGCATGTGCTCGCGGTAGGCGGTCACGTCCACGCCCCGCATCAGGTACAGGTCGGCGCGGAAGGCGAACAGGTCGGGGGTGTTCTCCGGCAGGGCGAACGGCGGCTGGATCTGGTAGGCAAACGCCAGCACCCCGCGGAAGCCTGCCCCGAACCCGGCCGCCCACCGCCCAAGCGCGTCGATGTCCTCTTCCTCGGCCCAGTTTTGCCAGGTGGTGTTCGGCTTGTCGCCGGTGCCGCTCGGGAACTTCCGCCCCTTCACGTCCACCACCAGCCGGCTGGTGTCCGGCCCGACGATGATGAAGTCGGCACTCTTCACGTCGGTGTCGCCGAGGAACGACCGTTTCGCCTCGTCGGTGGCGATGAACCCCACCCCGCGGCCCCGCAGGTACGCTTCAAACGCCGCCTCGTAGTGGTTCGAGCGGATCATCCCGGACTCCCCGACGACACGCCGTGATTATAGCGGGCGCGTGGTGTACAATGCCGCCCGGAGGACGACCCACATGCCGACCGCCACACAGTCCGATGAGACGCTGGGCGACCTGCTCCACTCGCTCGGCAACATTTCCCCCCACCGCATCCTGCTGCGCCCGCCGCCCGGCACGGCCACCGAAGACGACGCGCTCGCCCTGCTCGAAGGGGAGTTCCGGCGGCGGGTGGAACTGATCGACAACATCTTGGTGGAGAAACCGATGGGCGTGCAAGAGGCATTCCTGGCCGGCTGGCTGCTCACCCTATTGAACCAGTTCATCGTCCCGCGGCGGCTAGGCTTGGTCGGCGGGGCGGACACCATCATCCGGCTGGTCGGCCGGCAACTCCGCCTGCCAGACGTGAGCTACTTCCCCTGGACACAAATCCCGCCGGGGTTCCTGGACGCTCGCGTGGGGAGCATCTCGCCGGCGCTGGCGGTGGAGGTGCTGTCCGACTCGAACACGCGGGCGGAGATGGAGCGGAAGCGGCGGGAGTACTTCGCGTCCGGCACGCAACTGGTGTGGATCGTGGACCCGCGAACCGAAACGGTGGCCGTGTACACCGACCCGACCGCCCACACCACGCTCACCACGACCGACACACTCGACGGCGGGGCGGTACTGCCGGGGTTCAGTGTGCCCGTGGCGGAACTGTTCAGTTACCTCGACCCGCCGGCGGATGCTTGAGTCGCCGATTCCCGATCTGCTATTCACGCGTGCCCGATGCCCGAGTCGTTCACCCACTTCTGGAAGAGTCCGCTCAGCCAGTGGCAGCGGGCGCCGTTCATGCTCGGCGGGATCACCTTCACCCACGCCGAGCGGTACATGATGTACGCCAAGGCGGTGCTGTTCGGCGACCGCGAGGCGGCGGAGAAGATCATGACCGCCGACACGCCCCGCGAGCAGCAAGCCATCGGCCGGACGGTGCGGGGGTTTGACGAGGCGACATGGGCGCTATTCCGCGAGGGGGTCGTGTTCGCCGGCAACCTCGCCCGCTTCCGTCAGAACCCGGACCAAAAGGAACTCTTGCTCGCCACCCGCGGGACGACACTGGTGGAGACGTCGCCGCACGACCGCGTCTGGGGCATCGGGCTGGGGGCCGACGACCCGCGGGCGATGGACCGCAAGCAGTGGCAGGGGCTGAACCTGCTCGGCGAAGCGCTGACGCGAGTGCGAGAGGTGCTGATCTGGGAAGAGAACCTGTAGGGGCACCCCATGTGGGTGCACACCCGACCTGGGCACCCACATGGGGTGCCCCTCGGCGATGTGGCTCACAGGCGGCTGCTGTACTTCTTCTTGAACTTGCCGAACACGGCCTTCTTCGGCTCGGCGGCTTGCTCCGCTTCGGTCGGCTTGGCCACCGGCTGGTCGGGGTCATCAACGTGCCGGCGTTGCTTGCGGGCGGCCGACTCGAACCCGTCGATGCGGTCTTCCTCGATCAGCTTGTTGATGGTGACCTCGATCTCGGTCAGGTGGTCGCCCTCTTCGGGCAGCACGAACGAGATGGCCACGCCGTCCTTGCCGATCCGCCCGGTGCGGCCGATGCGGTGGACGTAGTTCTCGATGTCGGCCGGCAGGTCGTAGTTGATGACGTGCGAGATGCCACTCACATCAATCCCGCGGCTGGCCACGTCGGTGGCGATCATGATCTCCACCTTGCCCGAGCGGAACCCGGCCATGATCAGCTCGCGGTGCTTCTGCGGCAGGTCGCCGTGGATGGCGTAGGCGGCCGGGTAGTGCGGCTTCAGTTTGCGGAGCAGCGAGTCCGCCCACACCTTCCGCTCGACGAAGATGAGGCACTGCTTCGGCTGCTCGCGTTCGAGCACCTTCATCAGCAGGTCGAACTTCTTCTCCTTGTCCACCGTGATGTACGTCTGGCGGATCTTGTCCACCGTCATGTGGGTGGGCGACAGGTTCAGGTGCAGCGGGTCGGTCATGTAGCGGGTGGTCAGCCGCTTGATCTCGTCCGGCACGGTGGCGCTCATCAACAGCGTCTGCCGCTGGGCCGGGCACCGCTTCAGGATGCGTTCGATGTCCGGGCGGAAGCCGATGTCGAGCATGCGGTCGGCTTCGTCGAGCACCACATACTTCACGTTGTCCAGCGACATCGACCCGCGCTGCAGGTGGTCGAGCATCCGCCCCGGCGTGCCGACGACTAGGTCGCACCCGTTCCGCAGGCCGTCCAGTTGCTTCTGCATGCCGGTGCCGCCGTACACCGCCACCGTGCGGAACCGCCCGCTCGGGGCCAACTTCTCCGCCTCCTGGGCCACTTGCAGGGCCAACTCGCGGGTGGGCAGCATGATGAGGCCGATGGGGCCTTTCAGCTTGTGCGGCCGCCAGCGGTTCATGAACGGCACGAGGAACGCGCACGTCTTGCCGGTGCCCGTCTGCGCCTGGCCGATGACGTCTTTACCGCGGAGGGCGGGCGGGATGACGGCGCCTTGAACCGGGGTGGTGTTCGTGTACCCGGCGTGGCGGAGGGCGTCCACCATCGGCTGAATCAGCTTGAACTCGGTGAACGCGAGGCCGTTGGCGGCGGGGTTTTCGGGGTTCGGCTCGAACGGGGCTTCGTCGTCGGGGGAGTCGGGCGATTCGGAAAGAGGTACCATCGGTTCCTGTGTGAAGGGGGGCAATCCACGTAGACGAATTGGTCTCACCATTAAGATAGCGCCGAAACCGGGAAATGTCTACCGCAACGGGGGGGGCGAATCGGACACTCACCCCTGCGTCAGCACACCGTCCACATACACGAACAGTTCCCGTTCGTACCGCTCGACTGCGAAGGGTTCGGCGTTCGCCCGACACGCGGCCGGGTCAATCGTCATCCGCTCGAATCGCTCGACGGCGTCGATCACCGCATCAACCGTCTGCTCGCTGAAGAACACACCGGTGATGCCGTTGCGGATCGTCTCCGTCGCCCCGCCTTTGCCGAACGCGATCACCGCCGCCCCGCACGCTTGCGCCTCCACCGGCACGATGCCGAAGTCCTCCTCCGCGGGGAACAGGACCGCCCGGCACCGCCGGTAGTGGTCGCGGATGACCTCGTCCGACTGCCAGCCGAGGAACGTGGTGTTCGCCCCGGCCGCCGCCTTCAGCTTCTTCGCCTCCTGCCCGCTGCCGATCACCACTAGTTTCCGCCCCAGCTTCTCGCACGAGGCAATCGCCAGGTCGAACCGCTTGTACGGGGCGAGCGCCGACACCACCAGATAGAAGTCTTCGCGCTTCACTTCGGATGGCGTGTAGAACGCGGTGTCGGCCGGCGGGTAAATGACCACGCTGTCGCGGTCGTAGCACTCGCGGATGCGCTGCTGAATCGTCTTGCTGATGGCGACGAAGTGCGTCACGCGACTGGCCATGCGGCGGTCCCACGCCCGCAACCGCTTCAGGATCACGTCGAGCAGTTTCGCCTTCAGCCCGCCGCGGAAGTACGACTCCCGCATGTGCCACGCATACCGCATCGGCGAGAAGCAGTAGCAGACGTGCGGCACGCCGGCCGGCGGCTTCGCGGCCTTCGCCACGCAGTGACTGAAGCTGAGGACGAGCTTCGTGTCGGCGGGGATGCGCCACTTCGCCGCGAGCGGCATGAACGGCAGCAGGTAGCGGTAGTACCGCGGCCACCAGGGGAGGCGGTTGAGGATGCTCGCCCGGATCGGCCGGTTCTCGATGACCGGCGACACCGCACCGGGCGTGTGCAGCAGGGTGAACAGCGGGGCGTCCGGCCACCGGCGGGCGGCCGGCTCCAGGCACTTCTCGCCGCCCCGCATGCCGGTGAGCCAGTCGTGAACGAGGGCGACGGGGGGCATCGATCTTCGCCGCGGGGAATTGGGGGCAGAATTCAACAGAACGGGACACGGATGACACGGAAAAAGCAGGGATGAAGAGGATCAGAACACAACAAGATTCCTTCTGATCCGTGTCATCCGTGCTTCCTCCTCTTCATCCGTGTCCCGTTCTGTTGATCCCGTCCCATCCCCATCAACTGCCCACATACGGGAGCACATATGGCCCCTTCGGGATGACCGCGATCTTCGCCGCCGGGCCGTACTCCGCCAGGCTCTCCGCCACGGCTTGTTCCACACTGGCGGCCGGTTCGACGTTGCACCGCCGCAGGGTGTTCGCGTCCAGCCCGTTGCTCACCACCTTCACCCGGCTCTGCTCCAGCACCTTTTGCAACATCACCAGTTGCCACTCGTCCATGCGGCAGGTGTTCGGGTCGATGCTCCGCCCGGCCGAGTTCTTCCCGCCGAGCGTGGCGTACCGCATGCCGCGGCTGTACTCGTCGAGCAGGTGCTGGAACTCCGGACTGCCGAGGCCTTCGGTCAGGCTCGCCGCCAGCACGATGGTGCCGCCCCGCTTCACGATCGGTAGCGCCCCGGTGAGGCCCTTCACCGCCTGATACCAGGTGGTATCGAGCGGGTAGCCGGCGCAGCTCGTGACGACCACGTCAGCGGGGGCGGGCACGGGTGCCTTCACCACGTCGCGGCAGAACTGCACGCCGTGCTTCCACGCCTCGATCATGTGGCCGGCCCCGAGCCACGTCACCCGCCGCTTGCCGTCGATGCACACGTTCACGATGAAGTCACACCCCGCTTGCTGGGCGATGAACGTGTTCTCCTCGTGGACGGGGTTGCCGTCCAGGATGCCGCAGTCGGCGAGCGGGTGTTCGAGGAACCGCGGGCCGTGCCACACGCTCACCGTTTCAAGGCCGGCAATCCCAGGGCAAATGAGCTTCCGCCCGCCGCTGTAACCGGCCATCAGGTGCGGCTCGATCAGCCCGGTGGTGATCTTCAACTCCGCTTGCGTGTACCGCTTGTCGATCCACATCGGCACCCCGCGGGGCGACGTGCCGAGGAATTCGTGCTCGTCAGTGGCTTTGCCGTGGTGGTTTTCACAGCGGTAGTTGGTCGCCACGAACTCGCCGACCAGTTCGACCAACTCGTCGCCCACGTTCGGCCGGTGCAGGCCCGTGGCCACCAGAATGGTGATGCCGAAGCGGGGAATGCCACTGGCTTCGAGCGTGCGGAGGATCGGCGGCAGCAGCAGGCTGTTCGGCACCGGGCGGGTGATGTCGCAGATCACAATGCACGCGGTCTTCTTCCCCTTCGCCAATTCGGAGAGCGGTGGCGTGCCGACGGGCGAGGCGAGCGCGGCTTCGAGCGCCGCCTCGGGGTTCGCCAGCGGCACGGCATCGCGGATGGCGAGCGGCGGCGCGATCAAGCGGTCGTCAGGGAGCGAGACGGCGAGGCCGGTCTTGCCGTAATCGAGGGTGACGTTCATGGGTGGGTCGGTGGGGGAGTGTGCGGCTATGCTATCGGGAGTGGAGAACGCTGTTCACCGCCGAGGGCACATGAGGGCACGAGAGGAAGACATGAAGGGAGACGAATGATCTCACGCAGAGTCGCAAAGACGCAGAGAGAACATCATTGCGACTCAAGACGGTCCCTCAACACCTGCTTCTGATTTCTCTGCGACTCTATGGCTCTGCGTGAGACACCCTGCTCCCCTCATGTGTCCTCATGTGCCCTCGGCGGTGAAATCTGTCTTTCCAACAGCGGGGCTGGCCCATGCTCGACGAGTTCCTGAACGAGAAGGTGGTGATCGACCTCCGCGGGGAGTACGTCTGCCTGGGCACGCTGAAGCGGATCGAGGCGGACTACTTTGAACTGCGGAACGCCGACCTGCACGACCTCCGCGACACCGACACCAGCCGCGAGAACTACACCGCCGCGAGTGTGATGACCGGCATCAAGCGGAACCGCAAGCGGCTCATCCTGTTCCGCTCCGAGGTGGTGGCGATCAGCCTTCTCACCGACGTGACGCACGAGTAGCTTGTCCGACGGAGTGGGACCATGTGGCGAAGACTCAAAGTCATCGGCATTGGCCTGGCTGTCGGGGGGCTGTTCTCGCTCTTGGTCGCAACGTTTCTGATGCCGTCCGGCATGGATCTCCAGTCCCGTGCGTTCACGTGGGCGGCCCTCTTTGGCGGTCCAGTGCTGGGTACGGCCTGGGAGATGGTTGGATTCCATCCTGTCATCGGCCTCGGCTGGCTTGGCCTGTTCCTGGCCCCTGCCCATCCGATCCGCCCGCACTGGGCCACAGGTCTGGTGACCGTCGCCGGGCTGGTGTTGTGGTTCTTCGCCGGGTTCATCACCGTCGTAGTGGCGGTCTGGGGCGCTTAGAGGAAGACCTCACGCCGCACTGCTGCGCACAAGTGGGGTTGGCGATCACGTCTTGGCCTGACAGGACGTTGAGGATCCGCCATGTGCCCTGAGACGGAATCGGCGGCGACTCCGTTCGCTGTCGAGGTGCCTCGCCGGTTGCCGCTGGCCGAGGCGTTCGACACCGTCTGGGGTTGCCTCGCCTCGGACGTCCTCCTCGCCGACCTGTTCGACCGGCAGCGGGGTCGGGGCGACGAGGGCCAGCTCACCTTCGCCGTCTGCACCCGCCCCCGCGCCGTCTTCAACCCGCCCGCGTCGTACGTCTGCTGCGCCACCCACACCGCCCGGCGTGCGGCCATCAATTCCTTCACCATCTTCTCGCGCCGACTCACGCTCAGGTGCGGGTTGCTCGCTCGCCACAGCCGCCCACGGACGACGATGTACCGTCCCTCCGGCGTGCGGAGCGTGGGATTCACAATCGTGGACATCGCCGAACTCCGTGGTGTCAGGGGAGTACGGCAAGCGGCATGCCGGGGTTGCTCGGTTTGGGAACGGAAGTTGCAATGCCCACTTCCGGTTGTCCCGCCGGAGGTCGGTATGTCCGCTCCACCCAATCCGTCATCCCGCAACAACTGGCCGCGAACGGCGACGCTGGCCGCCCTCACGGTGGCGGCCGTCGTGGTGTGCGTGCTGCTCACCCTCCCGTTCCTGGCCGGGCTGACGTGGGGCATCGCCCTGGCGGTGGTGGCACTGCCGGCCCAACGGTGGATCGAGCGAGTCGTCCGACCGGGGAACCTCGCGGCCGGCCTCACGACCACGCTGGTGGTGCTGCTCATCGGCGTGCCGGTGGCACTTGTGGGGTGGCAGTTGACGGTCGAGACGCAGCGGGCGGCCGGGCAGGTTCAGGCGGAGACGTCCGTAAAGGCGGACGAGGCGGGGAAGCAGGCGGCGAAGAAGGCGACGAGCGAATCCAAGACGGACGCCGAGGTGGTGAAAGAGTCGGAAGCGGCGCAAGACGAGGTGCGACGAACCGGCTGGCGAGACCTGGCCGCGAGGTTGCCTTACGTCGGCCCGCAGATCGCGCAACTCGACCCGGCTGAGGTCGAGGCCCGCACCCGCGACTGGCTGGAGAAACTGCTCGGCTCGTCGTTCGGCGTGGTGAAGGGGGCGGCCGACGCCATGCTGCAAACGCTGGTGGCGGTGTTCGTCCTGTTCTTCGCCCTGCGGGATCACCGCTCGCTAGCGGCCCAGGCCCTCGGCTTCCTGCCCGTTTCCGCCGCCGCCGCCGACCGCATCTTCACCCGCGTGTCCGACGCCATCCACTCCACCGTCTACGGCACGTTCGTGACGGCCGCCCTGCAAGGGGTGACCGGCGGACTGTTGTTCTGGGCGCTCGGCCTGCCGGCCCCGGTGCTGTGGGGGGTGGTGATGACCATCCTCGGCATCCTGCCGTTCGTCGGGGCGTTCATCGTGTGGGTGCCGGCGGCCCTCTACCTGGCCTCGGAGGGGCAGTGGTGGCAGGCGGTGGTGCTGGCCGTGTGGGGCGTGGTCATGGCCGGGCCGGTGTGCAACTATGTGTACGCCGTGGCCGCCGGCCAGCGGCTCAAGTTGCACGCCGTTCCCACCCTGCTGGCGTTCATCGGCGGGCTGGCCGTGTTCGGCATCTCCGGCATGATCCTCGGCCCGTGCGTGCTGGCCGTCACCCTGGCGCTCATCGACGTGTGGCGGAACCGCACCCCCGACGGCACCCCGACGGTCGTGCAGGCGGCAACCGGGGCGACACCCGCCCCGATGGCTGGCACCGAACTCATCGTCCCGTGAACCACCGGCCGATTCGCGGGCGGGGCGTTGCCCTGCCCTCCCCCCCGGCGGTTAACTGTATGACGGGGCGGCCGGCGGTCGTATACCAATTCGTTCCGGGCCGTCGCCCGTCGCAAGGTTTCTGCCATGCTCGTCGTCATGCGGCCGCACGCCACCCCTGCCGAGATCGCTCGGGTGGTCGAGGTCATCCAGTCGCACGGTCTCACCCCGCACCCGCTGCCCGGTGCCACCCGCACCGCCATCGGCATGACCGGCAACACCACGGCCGTCGAGAAGGGGCAGTTCGAGGTGCTGCCGGGCGTGGACGAGGCCATCCGCGTGACCAAGCCGTTCAAGCTGGCCAGCCGCGAGATGAAGACCGACCCGACGGTGGTGAAGACGCCGTTCGGGGACATCGGGGCGGGCACGTTCGCGGTGATGGCCGGGCCGTGCTCGGTCGAAAACCTGGACGTGATGCTGCGGACGGCCGAACACCTGATGCGCAAAGGGGTGCGGTTCCTGCGGGCGGGAGCGTTCAAGCCCCGCACCAGCCCGTACAGCTTCCAGGGGATGGGGCTGGAGGGGCTGAAGATCCTGGCCGAGGTGCGGAAGCGAACCGGCATCGGCATCGTCACCGAACTGATGGACACGGAGAACGCGGAGGCGGTGGAGGAGTACACCGACGTCATCCAGATCGGCACGCGGAACATGCAGAACTTCAGCCTGCTCAAGCGGGTGGGCCAGTGCCGCAAGCCGGTGCTGCTGAAACGCGGGATGAGCGCCACGCTCGAAGAGTGGCTGATGTCGGCCGAGTACATCCTGGCCGGCGGCAATTACGACGTGATCCTGTGCGAGCGGGGCGTGCGGACGTTCAGCGACCACAGCCGCAACACGCTCGACCTGTCCGTCATCCCGCCGGCGCGAATGCTCACCCACCTGCCCATCGTCGTGGACCCGAGCCACGGCACCGGCAAGCGGGCGTATGTGCCGGCGATGGCCCTGGCGGGCATGGCCGCCGGCGCCGACGGGCTGATGGTCGAAGTCCACCCCGACCCGGACAAGGCGCTGTCAGACAGCGCCCAGACCATCGGCCTCCCCGTACTGGATTCGCTGCTCGAAAAACTGAAGGCGATGGCCCCCATCTTCGACCGGAAGATGTAGGACCATTTTCTTGAACCGCCGGCGTGAGCCGGCCGGGTATGAACTTGC
>JANNDF010000191.1:0-5370 GCA_031387445.1 Planctomycetia bacterium | reverse complement strand
GCCGTGCCGGCTCCGCGGGTCGGGCACCAGGGCGAGGGCTTCGAGCAGGGACAATGGGGCGGGCATGGGACGGCCTCCGCAGGTCCGAGGGCGATACCCAGACTCCTCCCCTTCACCAACCTCAATTCGGATGCAGCCCTGTCCCCTTCACCAACCTTAATTCGGATGCAGCCCTGCGTAAACACGGGATCGAGGTTCACTGGATGACCGGTAGGCTGGGGAATTGACGTACCCGCCAGCTCTTCGGCCACTCGGAGTCGTCGCACCCTTTGCGGCTCTTGTACCCCTCTGCGCGGGCGAATTTCTCGCCGGTCTGCTTGAAGAACATGGCGACGCCAGCCTCTTTGCAGATCTCTCGGAGCCGCGATAGTCTGTCTGAGCCAGAGCTAAAACGCCCCCGGCCGGGGGGCCCGGCCTGTGTGAGGCGGGACCTCCCGGCCGGGGGTGGTTCGATCCAGCCGGTGGACGGCTCCCTACTCCGTGGCGGTGTCACCGCCGATCAGGTGCTCGGTCGGGGCGGCGGCGAAGACCGACCCGCGGTCGATGTTCTTCTTCAGTTTGGTGTGCAGGGTGTCGCGGCTGATGCCCAGCACGCGGGCCGCCTGACTCACGTTCCCCGCCGTCTGGCGGAGGGCGCGGGTGATGGCCCACGTCTCGATGTCGTCGATGTCCAGGCTGGCCGGCACGTCGGTGGCCACGGCCGGCGCGTCCGGCACCGGGCCGAGCGGCAGCAGGTCGGCGTCGATCACGTCGCCGTCGCTCATCACCGCCCGCGTTTGCTCGCCTTCAGCATCTCGGCGGCTTCCTTCAACGTGGTGTCGGTCTTGGCGTCGCCCCGCATCATCAGGGCCAGTTCTTCCACGCGGGCGTCGTCCGACGTGAGCGGGGTGATGGTGGTGCTCGTCTTCTTGGCGGTGCTCGCCTTGCGGATGGTCCACTGGTAAGAGGCGAAGCAGGCGACTTGTGGCAGGTGGGTGACGCACAACACCTGGTGCGAGTCACCGAGTTTGGCGAGTTTCTGACCGAGCACGTCGCCGAGTCGCCCGCCGACGTTCGCGTCGATCTCGTCGAACACCACCAGCGTGCGAACCGGGTCGTGCGCCGCCAGCACCGTCTTCAGTGCCAGCATGGTGCGGCTCATCTCGCCCCCGCTCGCCACCTTCCGCAGCGGACGGGCCGGTTCGCCGGGGTTGGCGGTCAGGATCAGTTCCAGGTGATCGGCCCCGCTCGCGGGCACGTCGTCGGTGTCGGTCAGCGGCAGCGGGGTCAGTTCGGCGTCGAGTTTGGCCTTCGGCATGCCCAGGTCGGCGAGGTGCTTCTGCGCCTCGGCGGCCAGCTTCTTCGCCACCTTCGCCCGCCCCTTGCTCAGCACCCCCGCTGTTTCTTTCAACTCCGCGAACGCGATCCTCAACCGCCCGTCGATGCCGCTCAGGTCGTCCTCTTGTTGTTGAAGTTCCTTCTCCTTTGCGGCGAGCGTGGCGTGGTACGCGATCAGGTCGTCGATCCGCTTCGTGTACTTCGACTCCAGCTTCTTCAACTGTTGCAGGCGCCGTTCGATCTCGTCCAGCCGTTGCGGGTCGGCCTCGAAGCTCTCGCTCAAATCGCGGCACGTCTCGGCCAGTTCCACCACCTCCGGCTTGAGCGTGTCGAGCCGCTTCGCCACGTCTTCAATCCGCTTATCCAGCCGTCCCCACTGGTGCGCCTGCCGAATCAACTTCGTCAACACCTCGACCACGCTGCCCTCGTCCTCGCTCAGCGTCGCGGCGACCCCGGCGTTGAACCCGGCCAACTCCTGGGCGTTCAGCAGCCGCTCTCGCTCCTGTTGAAGTTTCGCCAACTCACCGGGGTGCAACTTCGCCCCGTCCAACTCCTCCCGCTCGAACCTCACCAGTTGCAACTCCCGCTGCCGCGTCGCGCGGTGGTCGGTGAGTTCCTTGTGCTTCCGCCGCAGCTCTCGCACCTTCTCGGCGGCAGCGACATAGGCCTGTCTCTGGTCGGTCAACCGGCCGAAGGCGTCGAGCAGTTCGAGCTGATACGCCGGTTGGAGGAGCGAGTAGCTCTCCCGCTGGCCGTGAACGTCCACCAGCATCTCGCCCAGCTTGCGGAGGGTGGCGACCGAGACGGGGATTTCGTTGACGAGTGCCGAACTGCGGCCGGAGCGGGCGAGGCGGCGGGTGAGAACCAGTTCGTCGTCGGTGATGTCGCTTTGCAGCATCTCGCGGGCGGCGGCCTTCTGCTCCGGGCGGGTCAGGTCGAACCGGCCGGTGACACGTAACTCCTCCTGCCCCGCGCGGATCAGTTCGGCCGACCCGCGTTCACCCAGCAGCAGCCCGATGGCCCCGAGCAGGAGCGACTTGCCCGCCCCAGTCTCGCCCGTCCAGGCGCAGAAGCCGGGGTGCAACTCCACCCGCACGTCTTCGATCAGGGCGAGGTTCGAGACTGACAGTTCGCGGAGCATAGTGCCGGAATGGTACGGGCGGGCGGCGCGCGGGGGAAGGTGCGGTGACTCCGGGTGAAGCCCGGCAGTGATGCCGGGGGGTGGCGGACCCAATCACCCCCGGCATCACTGCCGGGGTTCACCAGTCACTTGCCCTTCCCGCCCGTGCTACGGTTGCCCACAATACCGCCTTCCGACAATGGGACTCCCGCCGTGACCGCACCCGCCGAGCCGAAGAAGAAGCGATCCTGGACCGGCATCATCAAGTACGTGATCGGGGTCGGCCTCCTCGCATTCGTCATCTGGTCGAACTGGAAGGACAAGCCCGAGTACCTGAAGGGCGCGGACGGCAAGTACCTGAAAGAGAACGACGCCTGGGTGGTGGCGGTGGACGACGCCGGCACCCCGAAGGTGGAGCAACCGGGGCTGGCGAAGCTGCTCCAGAGCCAGCCGAATTGGGGTCTGTACGGGCTGTGCGGGCTGCTGTGTGCCGGGGTGGTGGCGTCGCAGTACGTGCGGTGGTATGTGCTGGTGCGGGCGCTCGACCTGCCGTTCACCCTGCGGAACGCCTTCCGCCTGGGCATGGTCGGCACGTTCTACAACACGTTCCTGCCGGGGGCCATCGGCGGGGACCTGGTGAAGGCGTTCTTCATTGCGAAGGACCAACCCAACCGTCGGGCGGCGGCGGTCAGCACGGTGGTAGCGGACCGCGCCCTCGGCCTGTTCGGCCTGCTGGTGTTCGGCGGGGTGGTCGGCGGCGGGGCGTGGATGACCGAGGCGAGCGGCCCGACCGGCGGGCAGATCACGAACAACCCGACCCTCCAGTGGATCATCATCGGCAGCTTGATCGCCGCCTTCTTGGTGGCGTTCGGCTACTTCGCCCTGGGGTGGGTGTCGGAAGCCGCGGCCGAGAAGATCGACGCCAAGCTGAAGGGCGTCCGCAAGGTGGGGCCGACGCTGGCCGAACTGTTCGAGACGGGCCTGCGGTACCGCCGTCGGCCGAAGGCGGTGCTGACCGGGGTACTGCTGTCGGCCGTCGGCCACCTGCTCATGATGTCGCTCTTCCACTTCGCCGTGCAGATCTTCCCGCCGGCCGATCCGGCCATGATCGGCACGTTCGCCGAGCACGTCATCATCGCCCCCATCGGGTTCATCGTGCAGGCGGTGGTGCCACTGCCCGGCGGGCTGGGTGTGGCCGAGTTCTCGTTCGGCGGGCTGTACGAACTCATCCGGCCGGGCGGCGGCAAGGTGATCGGCCTGACCGGGCGGCTGGCCCTGCGGGTGATCGAGTGGACGCTCGGCGGCATCTGCTACGTCGTGTTCCTGACGATGAAGGCCGAACTGCCCGGCACACCGTCGAAGGAGCAGGTGGACGCGGCGGCCACGCTGGAACATTTAGCACCGGGCGAGCAGCCCGAGTGAAGAGGGCCGGTGTGGTCTGGAACCGCCGGCGTGAGCCGGCCGGGTGGCAGGTTCACGCCGGCGGTTCCAGTTGGTCGTTACCTCCCACCGTCCCCGTGCGGTTACAATCGGTTCACCCAACGAGGTGTCCCGCGTGATGCGATTTGCACTGCCCCTCCTGTTGCTCCCGTGTCTCGTCACCGCGGCCGAACCCACGCCAGCCGAGCGCGGCAAGAAGGCGCTCGAAGAGACCGCGTTCATCAAGGCGTTCTGGCCGAAGACGGCTTACGACAACGCCTGGAAGGTGTGGGGGCTGAAAGAGAAGCCGAAAGACTACGACGCCGCGTTCCGCGAGCGGTACGGCCTGCACGATGCGCCGTACAAGAACGATGGCCTGCCGATGGGCCTCCGCAAAGCCAGCATGCTCATCGGCAACGGCATCGGCATCGACTGCATGACCTGCCACGGCGGGAGCATCAACGGCAAGAGTTCCGTCGGGCTGGGGAACAGTTCGCTCGACGTCCACGCACTGTTTGAAGAGCTGGCCGCCGCGAGTGGCAGCCCGGCCAAGCCGCCGTTCGCGTTCAGCCAGGTGCGGGGCACGAGCGAAGCCGGGGCGTTCGCGGTGTATCTGCTCGGCCTGCGGAAGCCCGACCTGAGCCTCAACCCGGAGCCGAAGGAACTCGGCCTGCACGACGACAGTTGCGAGGACGTGCCGGCGTGGTGGCTGCTGAAAAAGAAGAGCACCATGTACCACGTCGGGGCGACCGACAGCCGCAGCGTGCGGAGCATCATGCAGTTCATGATGCACCCGCTCACGATGCCGAAGGAGTTCGACACCGCCGAACCCGCCTTCAAGGACATCCGCGAGTACATCCTGAGCCTTGAAGCCCCCAAGTACCCGTTCGACGTGGACGCGAAGAAGGCCGCGACGGGCCAGGTGCTGTTCGAAAAGAATTGCAGCAGTTGCCATGGCACCTACGGGGAGAAGCCGACGTACCCGAACAAGGTGGTGAAGTTGGCCGAGATCGGCACCGACCCGAAGCGGGCGGAGAACATCGGGCCGAAGTTCGCGGCGGCGTACAACGCGAGCTGGTTCGCCCAGGAGAAGGAGGTGAAAGAGATCAAGGTGAACCCCGGCTATCAGGCCCCGCCGCTCGATGGGATTTGGGCGACGGCCCCGTACTTCCACAACGGCAGCGTGCCGACGCTGGCCGGCGTGCTGAACAGCAAGAGCCGTCCGAAGGTGTTCACGCGGACCTTCAAGACGGAGGAAGCCGACTACGACAAGACGGCGGTGGGCTGGAAGATCACGGAAGTGAAGCCGCCGGGCGCGAAGGCGAGCGGGTTCGAGCGGCGGAAGGTGTACGACACCACGCAGCCCGGCCGCGGCAACGGCGGACACACCTTCGGGGATGAGCTGAGCGAAGCGGAGCGTGCGGCGGTGATCGAGTACCTAAAGACGTTGTGAAAGCAATTCACCGCCGAGGGCACATGAGGGCACGAGAGGAAGACAGAAGAGAGTTCGGAAG
>JANNDF010000154.1:0-3069 GCA_031387445.1 Planctomycetia bacterium | reverse complement strand
GCGCTCGGCGTTGCCTCGCGGCTAACCGGATTACTACTTCTTCTCGGGCGGCACGCCGACCATCGGCTTGAGCGTGCCCTTGGGCCACTCGCCCAGTTTCACGTCCACCGACTGGAGGTTGTCGCCGCGGCGGACTTCCATCCGCACCGTGTCGCCGGGCTTGGTGCGGCCCATCGCCACCAGGTAGCTCTTGATGCTGTACACCGGCTCGCCGTCGACGAAGCTGACCAGGTCGTTCACCATGATGCCGGCTTTGGCCGCAGGCGAGTCGGCCAGAATCTCGTCCACGTACGGCGGGGTGCGGTCGAGCACGTTCGGCACGAACTTGATGCCGGTGTACCCGCCGGCGCCGATGACGTCCTTGAGCTTCAGGACCGTCTTGTACTTCCCCTCCTTCGCCAGTTCGACGAACTTGGGGACGCTCACCTTCGTCACCACGCCCTTGTCGTCCTTGATGTCCACCTCGGCGAACGTCGGGATGGCGTAGTTGATCCACGTCTCGGTCTGACTGTTCTTGATCTCGCGGCCGATCAGCCCGAGCAGTTCGCCCTTGCGGTTGGTGAGCGGGCCGCCGCCGGCGCCGGGGCCGTTGGCGATGGCGTCCACCACATACACGTCTCCGGTGTACGGGAAGTCGAAGATGCCCCGCTTGCCGTGCAGCTTGCTGTACGAGACGATGCTCCCCTGCATGACCGACACCGGCTCGTTCCGCATGGCGATCTCGAACAGGTTGCTGTGCGCCAGCACCCAGTCGCCCGGCTCGGCCGGCTTCCGCTTGGCACTCTCGGTGATGTCGAAGAAGGCCAGGTCGAGGCCGTTCGGCTCGTCCTTCTTCTTCCCTTCCATGCGGATGTAGCAGAGGGCGATGTCCAGTTCCGACTCGGTGGCCAGCACCACCGCCTTCATCCGCCGGCCGTCGGACAGGTGGACGATCAGCTCACTCGTGTCGAGCGTCTGGCTGGCGATGGTGACGAAGTGTCCGTCGGCCGACACCAGCACGCCGGTGCTGTAGTTGGTGGCCCCGCGGAACCCGCCGGCGCCGAAGATCTTCACCACCTTCTCGTTCACCTGACCGGCCACTTTGACGAACGAGTCGGCGGCGAACGCGGGGGCGGCGAGCAGGAGCAGGGCGAGAGTGCAGGTGCGGCGCATGGGTAGTGGTTCGGTGGTGGTAGAGCGGATCGGGCGAGCGGGGGGCGTCAGCCCCCTGGTTCTTGTCACCACCAGCCCGCTCACGCGGGCCGCTCGCCAACAGGCGTCACTTCTTCCCGAGGGTGTAGCTCTTGATCGTGATGGTGGCGTACACCTTGTCGCCCCAGCGGACGACCAGCTTGTGCGGCAGCTTCACCCCGCCGGCGTCCTTGTGGTCGAAGGCGTACACCTCGCACGGGTCTTCGTCCTTGGTGAAGCTCATCTCCCACCCGACCAGGGTGCCGTCCTTCGGGTGGAGGTACCACTTGGTGGTGTAGTTGTCGATGAGCGTGCGGATGACCTCGCAGTCGATGCGACTCTTGAGCAGGTCTTCACCCTGCTTCAGTTTCATGTCGTCGCCGACCGGGTAGACCGGCTCGACCCCGCCGTGGACGAACCCGGGGTTGGTGCTCTCGTTCGGCTTGAACCCGCCGGCGGTGTTCAGCTTGCTGACGAAAATCTTGTACTGGGACAGGGCGACGAGCAGCCCGCCGCTGCCCTGCGGCAGGAAGCGGTCGGCCGGGGTGATGTCCGGGGCGAGCGGCTTGAGCGCGTCCGGGGCGATATTCCCGCGGGTCAGCTTCACTTCGGTGTACCCGTCCTTGTCGTCCGCCCACTCCAGCTTCAACTCGCCGCTCCGCCCGTCGGCCAGCTTGATGTCCCCGTCCGCCTTCCAGTTGCCGGTGAACGCGGTGCCGTCGCCGTGCGCCTTCTTGAACCCTTCCAGCAGGCGGGCCGTCTCCTGCTTGTTGAAGAAGAAGTTGGCGTACCCCTTCTTGGCCTCCACCATCTTGGCGGCGGGCGACTTGCCGGCCTTGGCGGCGCCGGGGTTGGGCGGCGGCTGCGGGCCGGGTTGCGGGCCGGGCTTCGGGCCGGGCTGACCGCCGCCGTCCACCGGCTCCACTTCCTTGTCCATGTTGGCCATCAGCCGCACCAGCGTTTCCTTCGTGGTGCCGGCCCCGCCCACCTTGTACTTGAGCGGCAGCCGCCACCCGGACGGGTAGATGCCGAGCACGTTCTTGTACTGGTTGGTGCTGCTCATGCCGCGGCCGGCGAACGCCACCAACTCGTCCGCCGGTTTGATGCCGCGGCGGTTGGCGTCGGACTCGTCGAGCAGTTGGGTGAACACCATCTTGTTCAGCACGCTGCCGCTCTCCTCGCCGACGGTGGCCACTCCCGCCCCGAGGGTCGCGTGGTCGGTGTCGATGCCCGCCTTCATGTGCCCGAGGAAGTTCTTGATCTGGTTGATGCTGATGGCGTACCCGACGCCCGAGTTCACCCGCCCCCGCTTCTCGAACGACCCGCGGCCGTTGATGCCGATCAACTCGCCCTGCATGTTGAACAGCGGGCCGCCCGAGTTGCCGGGGTTGATGGACGTGTCGAACTGGATGCAGTCGGTGTACTCGAGCGTGCCTTTCCCTTCCGGCGGCTGGTAGCGGCTCACCCCGGAGATGAGGCCGAAGGTGACGGTCGGGGTGAAGTCGAGGGCCAGCCCGAACGGGTTGCCCATGGCCAGGCTCCACTGCCCGGCTTCCAGCTTGTCGCTGTCGCCCAACTTCACGAACGGGAACTTGTCCCCTTCTTTCTTCGGCAGCAGTTTCACCAGGGCCACGTCGCCGATCCTGTCCTGCCCGACCAGCACGGTGTCGTACAGTTTGCCGTCGGCCAGCCCGCACTGCATGACGGCGCCGGTCGGCTGGACGACGTGGAAGTTGGTCAGGCAGTACCCGTCCGCGCTGATGACCACGCCCGACCCGCACACCTGCCCGCCGAAGAAGCAGACGGCGGCGACGGCCGGCTCGACCATCGCAATCACCTTCACCCGCTCGGCCTCGGCGTCGGCGGCCGTCTTGTCCGGGGCGGCGAGCGCGCGGCCGG
>JANNDF010000149.1:0-7979 GCA_031387445.1 Planctomycetia bacterium | reverse complement strand
CGCGGCGATGAGGATTGAACGTTTCCCCCTTGAACACCCCCTCTCCATGTCATGGATGAGGGGCCGGGGGTGAGGTCTTCCAACCCACACCGTTGCACCGGCACGCCCGCGCGTGTACGGTTAACGGCAGTTCCCGCCCCGTGAGCAACTCCGATGCGCTTCCGACTGCTCCTGACGGCCGCCGCCCTGTTCGCCCTGTTCAACGTCACCTCGGCCCAGAAGGCCGACCCGAAGAAGCCGCCGCCGAATGAGCCGTCGCCGTTCGTCGAAGCGGATCAGCGGTTGCACAGGGGCAACTACGACGAGGCCCGCGATCTGTACGCGGAGTTGGCGAAGAAGGACGACAAGCTGAAGCCGGGTGCGGCCGTCGGCACCGCCGAGACCTACCGGCTGGCCGGCGAGTACACGAAGGCGCTCGACATCCTCGCCGCGGCGGTGAAGGAGTCGCCCAAGAACGCCGACGCCCTCGCCGCCCGCGGCGAGTTGCTGCACGAGTTGGGCAACTGGGACGACGCCGAGAAGGACATCGACGCCGCCATCGTCTCGAAGGCGGACCACGCCCGCGCGCGGTGGGTGAAGGCGTGCCTACTCCGCGACCGGGGCAAACTCGACGAGTCCAAAGACGCCTTCCGCTGGCTGGTGCGGTACTACAACGACAATCCCAAGTTCACCGCCGACGAACACTACTACATCGGCCTCGGGGCCGTCGAATTCGCCCGCTGGTCCACCAACCCGAATCAACTGCGTGAACAGTTCAACCTGGTCGCCAACACCCTCCGCAAGGACGCGCTCAAGGAGGACGCCACCTACTGGCCGGTCGAGCAGATGGCCGGCGAGTTGTTCCTGGAGAAGTACAACCGCCCGGACGCCGTCGACTCGTTCGACGAGGTCCTGAAGATCAACCCGAAAGCGGCCGACCCGCAGGTGGGCAAGGCGCACGCGGCCATGGTCAAGTTCGACCTGAAGGACGCCGACGCCTTCGCCGACCTCGCCCTCAAGCAGAACCCGAAGCACCCCGCCGCCCTGCGGGTGAAGGCCGACATTCAACTGATCGCCGGCGACTTCCCGGCCGCCAAGAAGGTGCTCGACGAGGCGAAGGCGGTCAACCCGCGGGACGCCGCCACCCTCGGCCGGCTGGCCGCCATCGCCCTCATCACACAGGACGCCAAGGGGTTCGAGGCCATCGAAAAGGACGTGACCGGGTTCGACGCCAAGCCGGGCGTGTTCTACGCCGAGTTGGCGTCGGTGCTCGACGAGCGGAAGCAGTACGCGAAGGCGGAGGGGTATTACAAGAAGGCGGCGGAGCTGCGGCCGATGCTGGCCGGCCCCCGCACCGGGCTGGGCATGTTGCAGATGCGTCTGGGGAACGAGGAGGAGGGCAAGAAGTTGCTCGACGCCGCGTTCAAGCTCGACCCGTTCAACGTCCGCGTGAGCAACACCCGCAAGGTGCTCGCGCACATGGAGAACAAGGACGCGCCGTACAAGACGGTGGAGACCGCCCACTACATCCTGAAGTACAACCCGGCCACCGACGCCTTACTCGGCGAGTGGCTGGCCGAGTACCTGGAAGAGATCCACGCCGACCTGAAGACGCAGTTCAACTACGAGCCGGCGGGCAAGGTGCTGATCGAGGTGTTCAGCACGCACGAGATGTTCAGCGGGCGCACGGTGGGCCTGCCCGACCTGCACACCATCGGGGCCTGCACCGGCCGCGTGGTGGCAATGGCCTCGCCCAAGGCGAAGGGGCTGAGCAAGCCGTTCAACTGGGGCAGGGTGATGCGGCACGAACTCACACACATCTTCAACCTCGCCCAGACGGAGTACCAGTGCCCGCACTGGGTGACGGAAGGGCTGGCGGTGCAGAACGAGAAGATGGCCCGCCCGCCGTCCTGGACGGTCGCCCTGCGGGACCGCTACGCCAAAGACGACCTGCTGAACCTGGACACCATCATGCTCGGGTTCGTGCGGCCGAAGAACCCGGAGGAGTGGACGCTGGCGTACTGCCAGAGCCAACTGTACGTGGACTACATGGTGAAAACGCACGGGCAGGAGTCGGTCGGCAAAATCCTGAACGAGTTCAAGGCGGGCAAGGACACGGCGGCGGCGCTGAAGGCGGCGTGTGGGGTGGAGAAGGCCGACTTCGAGAAGGGGTACAAGGCGTTCGTGACGAAGCTGGTGCAGGGGTTGAGCGGCGGCAGCGGGGGGAAGGCGGCGGACAAGCCGATGACCTTCGACGAGCTGAAAGCCGCCTCGGAGAAAGACCCGGACGACCTGGACCTGAAGGCGAAGTTGGCCGACCAACTGTTCCGCCGTGGCATGGTGGGCGAGTCCAAGAAACTGGCCGACGCCGTGCTGGAGAAAGACGCCGGGCATCCGGTGGCAGCAGTGGTGAAGGCCCGGCTGCTCATCCGCGGCGGCGACGACGACGCGGCCATGGAACTGCTGGCCAAAGCACAGAAGGTGAAGCCGGACGACGTGCGGCTGATCGCCACCGTCGGCAAACTGTACGTGGAGAAGAAGGAGTGGGAGAAGGCGGCGGAGTTGTTCGAGAAGGGCCGCAAGATCGCCCCGTATGACGCCGACTGGCTGGAGCAACTGGCCAAGATTTACAAGGAGACGAAGGACACGGCCAAGCTGAACGCGGTGCTCGGCGAGCTGGTGTCGCAAGACCCGGACGAACTGGACGGCCGCGTGCGGCTGGCGAAATCCAGCCTGGAAGCGGGCGAGTTCGCCAAGGCCGAGGCGTTCGCCCGCGACGCCCTCATGATCGACGTGGCCAACGCCGACGCGAAGGACGCGCTCATCGAATCGCTGAAGAAGCAGAAGAAGGACGCCGAAGCGGCGAAGATCGAGAAGCGGTACGCGAAGTGACAATGTACTCCGCACCCTCCGGGTGCGGTTGGAGCAGAACCGCACCCGGAGGGTGCGGAGTACATTCCCGAACCCCTCCCGCGTTCTGGGCGTAACACCCTGTGCGTTCGTGGCCTCCGTCCGCCGCCTGTGCTACCTTATCGGGTATGGCCCTCACTCTCGCCCAACTGCAAGACCGCATCCGCGACCTGTACGGGGCGAAAGACTCCGCCCGCGGGGTTGAGGGCACGTTCATGTGGTTCATGGAAGAGGTGGGCGAGTTGTCTGCCGCCCTCCGCAACGGCACCCCGGCCGAGCGGGAGTTGGAGTTCGCCGACGTGCTCGCCTGGCTGGTCACGCTGGCTAACTGCACCGGGGTGGACCTGACCGCGGCGGTGGCCAAGAAGTACGGCGGCGGGTGCCCTGGGTGTGCGCAGACGCCGTGCGAGTGCGGGCTGACCGACAAGCCGTGAAGTGGTCGATAGGGTGGCCGGCTCTCGCCGAGAGCCGGTCTTGTCGCTCTCGGCGAGAGCGACCCACCCTAACAGAACATCACCAGGGGAACTCATGCGACTGTCGCCATTCCGGTTCGCCCTCGCCGCCCTCAGTCTGGCGGTCGTCGCCGGCCTCGCCCCGGCCCAGTTCGGGTTCGCCCCTCGCGCCAAGATCGACAAGATCCGGATCGGCTTCCGCCCGGCCAGCGGGGGCGAGCGGGACAGCGGTGCGGCCGTCAGCCCGGTGTGCAAGACGGGCCTGTGGGCGCCGGTGTCGGTCGGCGTCGAGTTCTTCAAAGTGAAGGGGTACAAGAAGGGCATCCTGTTGGAGGTCACCACCTCCGACTGCGACGAACTGCAAACGCTCGCCCGCTACCCGATCATCCCCAGCCTGGGCGACACCCTCGACCCGGAGTCGGACGAGTTCCTGAGCAAGCGCGGGCCGGGCATGCGGGTGGAGCCGGCCGAGATGACCGCCACCGCCTACGTGAAGCTGCCCAGCGACATCGCCGAGGTGCGGCTGCGGCTGGTGGAAGAGGACACCCCCGACCGCGCCCTCTCCGAGACGGAAGTGATCGCCCGCACCGGCGTGCGGACGACCGCCAAGTACGTCGTCCTCACCCTCGGCGGCAAGCTGCCCGGCCTGGAGTTCAACCGGAAAGAGGTGTACGGCACGCGGGTGGAGCAGGCCCACCTGGACAGCGTTCAAGAGATGCCCGACCAGTGGTTCGGCTACGAGGCAGCCGACCTGGTGGTGCTGCCCACCGGCGGCCCGCGTGCGGAGTTCATCGCCGACCTGTTCAACTCCACCGACCCGAGTTTCGCCCGCAAGCGGCGGGCGCTGTTCGAGTGGGTGCGGCGGGGCGGCAAACTGGTGGTGTCGGTCGGCGACCGGGCGGCGGAGGTGGCGGCGTCGCCCGAGTTCTCCGGGTACGTGGACAGCACCAGCCCGATGAAGGAGTGGATGGCCGGCATCCTGCCCGTGCAGGTGGTCAGTTCGCCGAAGGTGGAAAAGCTGGCGGTGAACTCGGCGACCACCCAGCCCGGCGGCGGTCAGACGGGACTCACCCTGAAGCCGACCACCCTGGAGTACCCCGCACGACCGTACACGAAGTTCGACCGCGACATGTTCGCCCTGGTGTTGTCCGGCACCATGAGGCCGTCGGACATCCCGGACAAGCGACCGCCCGGCCTGTTCCCCGTCGCCACCCTGAAGGACAACCAGAAGAAGACGTCGTACAGCACCATGCTCACCGGCACGCCGGACAAGCGGCCGACCGACAAGCTGATCGTGCAGTCGGCGTTCGGCCTGGGGCGGGTGACGGTGGTGGCGATGGACATCGACCGCTCGCCGTTCACCGACGAGGCCAACCGCAACTGGCGGGGCGAGTTCTGGGAGTGGCTGGTGAGCGAGGCGGGCGACCGCGAGGCGAGTAAACTGCCCGAGTCGGAGGTGCAAAAACGCGAAGAGTGGAACAAGCCGAAGGGGTTCCAGCAGAACCAGAACACCGCGCCGCGGAACGACGGCGAAGACGGCATCGTGTCGGCCCTGCGGGGGAGCGTGGACCACTACGACGAGGTGCCGGTCATCTCGTTCGGCTGGGTGGCGCTGTTCATCCTCGGGTACACGCTCATCATCGGGCCGATCGAGTACATCCTGCTGAAGAAGCTGTTCGGCAAGCTGGAACTCACCTGGATCACGTTCCCCATCATCGTGCTGACGGTCAGCGGGGCGGCCTACCTGACCGCCTACATGGTGAAGGGGCAAGACCTGCGAATGAACAAGATCGACGTGGTGGACATCGACCTGCGAACCGACCCGGCCCGCCCGCGGGTGTACGGCCGCACCTGGTTCACCATCTTCAGCCCGCGGATCGACGGGTACACCGTGGGCGTGGAGCCGAAGGAGAACTGGGCGAAGACCCGAGACGACCGCGGGTACTCGCCGGTGACGACGATGGACTGGTTCGGCCTGCCGACCAAGCAGGGGGCCGGGGCCAGCTCCCGCGGGTACACCTACGAGATCGACCCGCGGGGGGACAACAGCCCGCAGGCGAACGGGGTGAGCGGGGTGCCCATCCAGGTGTGGAGCACCAAGGCGTTCGCCGCCAATTGGGCCGGAGTGGCCGACCCGGCCGCCCCGCCGGTGAAGGCCGACCTCCGCCGCCAGCCGGCCGGCGGCGGGCTGGTCGGTAGCATCACCTACAACCTCCCCCTGAAGGACGTGGACCAGGCCTACGCCGTGTACCGCGGGAAGGTGTACCCGTTCGAGAAGGCGGTGGTGCCGGGCCTGCCGGTCGAGTTGAACCTGAGCGACAAGTCGAAACAGGAGGCCCAAGAGACTGTGTTCGAGAACGACAGCCGGTTCATCTACCGCGAGCAGGAGAACGATGACGAGTTGGGTGGCGGCTGGGGCGGGAGGCGGAGCAACACCCCGAAGGTGACCACCACCGCCGCGAACAAAGACCCGCTCGCCCTGTGGGGTTTGCTCTTCCATCAGCACGCCAGCCACACCAAAGGCCTCCAGAACGGCACGCTACGGTCGCTGGATCAGTCATGGCGACTGAGCGAGACGAACGACAGCGAGGTGATCCTGCTGTTCCGCCTGAAGCGGGCGAAGGGCAAGGCCGAAGACCTGGCGACCGCCGCCGACTCGCCGTCGCCGACCAACGTGTGGCTGCACGGGCTGCCCGGCCGTGGCACCGACAAGCGTGACGACCAGGGCATCATCCAACAGGACACCTACGTCCGCGTCTACCTGCCGGTGAAACCCGCGGGAGCGAAGTGACCGCGCTGTCCGCCCGACGCGCGAGCGAGGGGCAAGCCACTTGTCCGAATTGGGAATCAACCAACACGCGGTGAGGGAGGCGGGATGAGCGACACACCCAACGACCCGCCGCCCGCATGCCCCTGGCCGTGCCGGACGCGCCGCCTCACGCCCGGCGAGGTGCTGACCCACCTGCGGGCCTTCTGCACCGAGATGATGGGGTTACAGCCGGAGTGGGTCGGCAACCGTGTCATGCCTGACGTCTCCGTCCGCACCCTCCACGAGTTGGAACCCGAATTCGACTGGATCGATTTCCCCAGTTACTTCGGCCTCGATCTGGATCAGACGTGGTGGAACGAGTGGGCGACGCCGGATCGCACCGTCAGCGAACTCTGTCTCGATTTGGCGGGCCGCGTCGAAGTGCCGGTGTTCGAGCCGGTGAAGATGCTCGGTCGTGAGTGCGAAACGGCGGGAGCGTTCCTGGCCATTCGGAACATGCTGGCGGCGAACGGGGCGGACGTGCGGAAGCTCGGGCCGTCATCGCCAATGGCTCCGTACCTGCGACGCCACCGTGCGATGTTCGGCCGGGTACGGCTGGCGTCCGGCGGACGGTTGCCACATGTAGAAGTGACGCACCCCTATGCCGGCGTGATACTGGCGGCCATCGTGCTGGGCGGTGTGGCGTACATCATCACCGCCGTATTGCGCATGTGCGGGGTGGAGTGGGTCGCGGCCCTGCTACTCGCTCTGGTCGCCGGGCTCACCGTCGCCCTCGGCTTCGCCATCTTCTCCCGCAGCCGGTCCAGCGACTACCCCGCCGACTTCCGTCAACTGGTGTTCACCCTGCTCGGCCGTAAACCCCGCACCGCCTAACCCGGACCACCGCCAATGATCGAGTGCCGCGACCTGACGAAGAAGTACGGCGACCTGTACGCCCTCGACCGGCTGACGCTCAAGCTGGAGCAGGGGGACGTGTTCGGGTTCATCGGGCCGAACGGGGCCGGGAAGACGACCACCATGCGGATCCTCGCCACCCTGCTCAACCCCAGTTGGGGCGAGGCGAGCGTGTGCGGGTACAGCATCTACACCGGCAGCAAAGAGATCCGCCGTAGTATCGGGTACATGCCCGACTTCTTCGGCGTGTACGACGACATGAAGGTGATCGAGTACCTGGAGTTCTTCGCCGCCGCGTACCGTATCAAGGGGCCGGAGCGCCGCAAGAAGTGCGACCAGGTGCTCGACCTCGTGGACCTCGGCTACAAACGCGACGCCCTCGTCACGAGCCTGTCCCGCGGGATGACGCAACGGTTGGGGCTGGCCCGCGTGCTGCTGCACGAGCCGCAGGTGCTGCTCCTCGACGAGCCGGCGTCGGGCCTCGACCCCCGCGCCCGCATCGAAATGCGGGAGCTCATCAAAGAGCTGCGCGGGATGAACAAGACGATCATGGTGAGCAGCCACATCCTGCCGGAGTTGGCGGACATCTGCAACAAGATCGGCATCATCGAGCGGGGCAAACTGCTGTTCAACGGCACCACCGAAGAGGCCATCCGCGAGGTGCGGAAGAAGAAGACTTACATCGTGAGCGTGGGCAAGGAGCAGAACGAGATCGCCGCCAAGAAGATCGAGACATTCCACGAGGTGGAACTGGTGGAGGTGCAAGACGAAGGCGAGCAACTGCGGGTGACGCTCCGCGACGGCGAGGAGGACGGGTCGTTCATCCCCGAGCGGCTGATGGCCGAGAAGTTCCGGCTCAGGTCGTTTAATGAAGAAGAGATCGACCTGGAAGACGTGTTCATGGGCATCACCAAGGGCATCACCAACTGACGAGGCTGGCGAGCCGAGCGGCGTGAGCCGCCGGGTTGCTGGTG
>JANNDF010000127.1:0-6740 GCA_031387445.1 Planctomycetia bacterium | reverse complement strand
TCGGCCGCGGCCGAGGCGGGCACCGATGTCGAAACTCTCCAGCACGCCGATCCACTTCTTCGCCCACCACGTGGTGCCGAACGCGCCGGCCTTCGACTGCGCCTTGATCCCCCCGGCGACGGCCCGCGGCTTCGACTTGGGGTAGTAATCGTGGTACCACATGATCAGTCCTCGATGGCGTCGGATCTCAGGGTGAGCACCTCGCGCAACTGCTCGTCGCCCAGTTCGGTCAACCACGCCTCGCCGGTGCCGACCACCGCCGCGGCGACGTCCCGCTTCCGCGCCAGCATCTCGTCGATCTTCTCCTCGAGTGTACCCGAACAGACGAACGGGTGAACCTGAACCGTCCGCCGTTGGCCGATGCGGAACGCCCGGTCGGTGGCCTGCGCCTCGACGGCCGGATTCCACCAGCGGTCGAAGTGGAACACGTGGGTGGCCGCGGTCAGGTTCAGCCCGGTGCCCCCGGCCTTGAGCGAGAGCAGGAAGACCGGCGGGCCGGCGGCGGACTGGAAGCGTTCGACCATCGCGTCCCGCTGCTTGCGGGTGGTCCCGCCGTGCAGGAACAGCACCTCGCGGCCGAACGTCTCGTGCAGGTGGCGGCGGATGATGTCCCCCATCTCGGTGAACTGGGTGAACACCAGCGCCTTGTCGCCCGCGGCCAGCAGTTCCTCCAGCATCTGCGTGAGGCGGGTGAGTTTTCCCGAGCGGTTGGGAATCGCCGAGCGGTCGCCGAGGAACTGCGCCGGGTGGTTGCACACCTGCTTCAACTTCGACAGCGTGGCGAGCACGAGGCCCTTCCGCTGAATCCCTTCCGCGCCGGAGATCGCGTCGGCCAGTTCGTTGACCACGGCGGCGTACAGCGTGGCCTGTTCGCGGGTGAGGGTGCAGAACTCCGTCGTCTCGATCTTCGCCGGCAGGTCGCGGATGACGGTCGGGTCGGTCTTCAGCCGCCGCAACAGGAACGGCCCGGTCAGCTTCTTCAGCCGCTCGGCCGCCGGCTTGTCGCCGTGCCGCTGGATGGGGGTGAAGAACTCTCGCCGGAACGCCGCCGCCGTGCCGAGCAGGCCGGGGTTGAGGAACTGCCCGAGCGCCCACAGGTCGCCGACGTGGTTCTCGACCGGGGTGCCGGTCAGGGCGATGCGGTACTCCGCGGCCACGGCCCGCGCGGCCTGGGCGGTCTTCGTGTTCGGGTTCTTGATCGTTTGGGCCTCGTCGAGGATCACGCCCGACCAGGTGAGCGGTTCAAAGAGATCCCGGTCGCGGGTCAGCAGCCCGTAGCTGGTCAGCACGACCGCCGCCTTCCCGGCGGTCTTCTTGAGGGCGGCTTTCGTTTTCGCGCGATTCGGCCCGTGGTGGATGAGCAGCGGCAGGTGCGGGGCGAACCGGGCCGCCTCCCGCGACCAGTTGCCGACGACCGACATCGGGCAGACGAGCAGCACCGGACGCTTCACGCCCTCCTCGCGGTCCCGCACCAGAAGGGCGAGCGCCTGGAGCGTCTTGCCCAGCCCCATGTCGTCGGCCAGACACGCCCCCAACCCCCAGCGGCGGAGAAAGGCGAGCCACGAGTACCCGCGAACTTGGTACGGCCGCAGTGTGGCATTCAGTCCGGCCGGGGGCGGCAACTCCGCGAACTCCGCCGCGGTCAGTTGTCGCAGGAACGTCTCGACCCAGCCGGACGCGACCGCCCCCCGAACGGGCAACGGCGTGCCGTCCGGCGTGACCCCCAGGGCGAGTTTCATCACCTCGCGGGCGCCGAGTCGCGTGGGTTTCTTCTTGAGCAACTCGATGGCGGCCCGGATGTCGTCGGCGTTCACCTGGACCCACTTGCCCCGCAGTCGGACGAGCGGTGCCTTCTGCCTCGCCAACTCCTGCAACTCCTTGAGTGTCAACTCCTCGTCACCGATGGCGACCGCCCACCGGAATTCCACCAGATCTTCGAGCGTCAACCCGCCGCCACCAGACATGGGCGGGCTTTTCACCTTCGCCGTCACTTCGATCTTCTGCTTGGTGGCGTGGCCGGTCCACCACGCCGGCAAGAGAACGCCGAACCCCGCTTCTTCGAGCAGCCAGGCGGTTTCGGTGAGGAACCGGTGTGCCCCTTCGGCGGTGGTGGAAAAGCCCGTCGGGGCGGCGGCCTTCAGGGTGGCGTCGATGTCAGGGCTGAGTCGGGCCGCCTGTCCCAGCCCCGCGAGCAGGAGCGGCTTCGGGTCGGTGCGGACGCCCTTGGCTTTCCCCGACCACACGTCCGCCGCTGGCACGTACAGGCTGAGGTCGTCGCGGGCCTGGAGCAGGAAACGCACCTGCCATTTCTGCGTGCGAGCTCCTTCGTCCGGTTCGTCCAGGCGAAAGCAGAGGCGGAACGGGGCGGACTCGGCCGTGGTGATCGGCCGCCGCCAGTCCCTCACCTGCTCGTTCAGTTGAACCGCTTCGGCCTCCGTACTCTTGAACGCGCCGCCGGCAGAGCGGAGGGCGTGCAGCCAGTGGTCGTGGGAACTGTGGAACTGCTTGCGGGGGCGCTCGTGATCTCGCCCGCGGACCAACTCGTCCACGACGAACCCGACGAACCCGCGGAGGACCTCGGCCGCCGGGCGATCCGGCATCACGGCACCCACGGACCGTGCCGCCGGCGGCATCGCCCTCGCCAGTCGGTCGAAGTGGGTCACGTCACCGCCCGCGATGACCGGAGTCCAGCGGGCGAACCACCCGCCCGACTGTTGAATCAGATCGGGGAGGAACTGCTGCCGAGTCACGAGTGCCGCGGCGAACCGCACAGCAGCGGCCCAATACCGCAGTGTGACACCAACACCGACACCCGCCGCCGGCGTCGGGCCATCGCCGACGCCCGCGAGCAGATCGAGAACGAGGGCGGTGCCGGGCCGACAGGCGGGGACGGTCCAGGCGAGGACCTCCGGGTCTCCGTCGGGCGAGTCGCCGAGGAGCGGCGACGACGGCACCGGGCGGCGGGCGGCGGTGGGCAGCCAGACCGTGGCCGCGTCCGACTTGATGACTTCAGCCGCGCCGGGGATCAGGGCACCCAATGCAGACGACAGTTCGTCGGGTGTCGCTGCGAACGGGTGAGCGGGGGGCCGACCCTTCGACCGGTTGGGGGTGGCGTCGGTCGGGAGGATGGTGCGTTCCGCCCAGAGGACGCACTGGTGATTCGTGACCACCGCCTGGAGTAACAGCATGTTCGAGCCGGCGCATGCGGGTGGGGTGGTCACTCGAACCGGGGAGTTCTCCGGACAGGATATGAACGCGGCCTGCCACGGGCTGTCGGACCCGAACCCGACCTCACTCCGCACGATTTCTTCCCCCCGTTCTCGCATCTTCCGCCCACGCCAGCGTCCGGCACCGATCAGGGAGCCGACGGCAAAGCCTTCAAGAGTCGGCAGTCTTGCTCGAACCGCTTGACGGCCCGATCAAAGGAGCCGAGCGTTTTCGTGAGCACCAAAGAATAGGGACTTCCCTGGCGCTCGAGGGCATGTTCGACGTCGCACTGATGCCGGCTGATCATGGTGGTCATATGTCGTCGCACGTCTTCGCGGGCCGGAATGCGGCCGACCTCGTGTGCAGGGTCGGCCAGAAAGGCCATGAGTTGACCGCAATGCTGGCACTTGCAATCCACAGTCGAGGGACGTCCCCAATCGGCCGGCGGCACAGGGTTCTTGGCCGTGGCTCGTTCGAGTTGACCGCGTACGGCGTCGAGCCACGACTCGAACTGTGGATGAACCGAGCCGTACCGCTTCCGCGACCACGGGATCAACAGTCGAAGGGCGGGAACCTGGCAGTCGTCGTAGTTGAACTCGGCTGGCGTGTGCTGAATGAGGTGAACGACTCGTGACAAGTCATCGTCGCGGCCGCTCGCGGCCAGTGCTTGAAGCAGGACCGGAACGGATTTCGCGGCGACGGATGCTTCTCGAGAGTGGGAGGCAGAAAGTGGGGGCCGTGGCTCGCAGAATCGGTCTGCCGCGATCTTGCAGAGCTCACCGGCAAGACTCGACTTGTCAGGGTCCGCTGACGGGTCGCAACAGAACGCGGAAAGCCACTCGACGTCCCGGAATGGGATTTCCTGACGGTCACGCTGATTCGGCCGCACTGAGATCAGACGCTTCAGCTCCTCGGCAAATGCGGTCCAGCCGAACTCGCGACACGCGGCCAGTACGAACGATGCCAGAGGCAGCGTCTCGTCCTGCTCCCCCAGTCTCGTCAGGAATGCCGCAACGGTGTCCCGGTCATGTAGCATCAGCAACTGGTTCGGAAAGTCGTCGAGCGGCGACGTCTCCTCGCCCCGGAAGTGCCCGTATCCGGTGGACCGCCGAGGCCATTCGGCCACGATGGCGTGGGCGAACTGAATGCAGTCGCGGCGGGCCGCTTCGAGTCGCTTCTTGGGCGTCTTGGCGAGTTTGCCCGTCATCGAACGGAACAGAGGCATGCTGGCGGCCGCACCGGAACGGGCGACCACCTCGAAGTGCCGATCCCGATGCCAGACGACGAGGGCAGACCGATGATACCAGCGGTCGAGTGTGTTGCCGGCGTTGCCCGTGTAACCCTCGAATTCCTCGGAGGTCGGCTTCCAGTCGTCAATCGGCACCGTCGAGACGATGGCCGACAGGTCGAACGCGACGGTTCCCCAGGCCTGTTGCTGACCACCGAGATTGGTCCACTCGGCCCCGCTCAACGTGTCGTCGTAGGTCTCGCCGATCTCGATCTCGTGCCGCCGCGGGGCACGGGAGGAATAGCGACGGTAACCGTGATCGAAGCTACCGTCGTCGGCGGACTGCGTCAGGTGGCGCTCGACCTGTGCCATGTGCACCAGGCAATCCGCCTTCGCCGCCGCCGGCACCACCAGATCCGCCAGTTCTCGATCCTCTCCTTTGAGCAAATCCAGCGACAGGCCACGTTGCGTGTACTGGTGGTCCAGCGCGAACACCAGTGGCTCGGCCGGCTGGCGAGTGACCCACGACCCGATCGCCTCGGCCAGCGGATCGGCGGTCGGTCTCACGACATCCACTGGTTTCCCGGGCTGCGGGTTCAGTACCAGGTTATAGGCCAGTGCGATTCGTGAACCGTCAGTCACGCGCTCGACTTCGTGTTCGCAGTCGGCGTAGAACGCCGCGAAACAGGCCGACTTGCCGGCCGCTGCTTCTTCGAATGCCAACTGCTGTTTGGCGGCACCGTGCCGAACGATCAGTCTCCCGCCTTCGAACGGATTGGGCAGCACGACGATCAGGCTCGCCACCATCCGATCGTGCTTCTCGCTGTCGCGGTGGGGCAGGAAGAACCCGCCCTTCTCGTACACCAGCAGTTTGTACAGCCTGGCTTCCAGCCGGCCCGCCGGCAATCCTAGCGACTCCGCGATCGTTCGCGTCGCATCGACGATGGCCGAGTTCCACCCCTCGCCGAGGCGGAACCTCTGCGGGTCGAGTTCGAAGGTTTTGCGGACGCGGGTATCGACCGGCGTCTCCGTGCCCTTTCCGTAAGGTGCGAGCCGGCAGGTCGCGATCAACGACTTCGCCGCCCCGCGTTTCAGCGGAACCGGCACGCGACCCAACCCGTCGACTTCGAGACCGAGATCGACGCCGGGCAGACCGCCGGACACAAAGAACTTCGCCGACCGCGTCGCCTCTCCGATCGCAGTTGCGAGCCGCTCGACGGAGGAGTCCGGGTCGCGTTTCGTCCGGGATTTCGACACCGTTCGCCCCCCTATTCCTCGGGATACTGCGGCGGAGACTGACCCACCCGCTTGACGACCCGCGGGTAGGTGACGGTCGGAATGGCTTGCTCGATCCGCTCCACCTGGACCTGATGAAACCACTCGTCGCCGAAGTCGAACAGGTAGCCGAAGACGCGATTCGGCTTCAGTTCGAGGGCGTCGAGCGTGATCGTGCGAGTGTTGCCATCCCCTGTCTCGCCTTCCAGTGGATCGGGAACCCCATAGTTCGGGCCGTCCGGATCGAACGGCCCCTTGCCGAACTGGAATTGATACAGGTGCTCATCGGACCGGTCGAACGCCGCGAAAATCGCCCGGTGCAGTTGTCCGAGCGTCTGATCGCCGCGGATTTCAATGGCGCGGCGAATCCGCTTGTTAGCGAACTTCTCACCGACCGGCCCGGCCGACAAGAAGACCGATACGACGTACAGGTTCGCCGGAGGTGCCGCCGGTGTTGCGGCAATGCGCCTCGGGGTGTTACCGGGGCGTGCCGAACTCTTCGCCGACTTGCGATTGTTCCACGGCGGAATCTCGTCTTCCGGGACCAGGAGTTGGAGCGAACGGGGCTGTCCCGGTTGGCGTAGTAGCAGCCCTTTCTTTTCCAACGACTTCACCATCTGGTTCACCGACGGCGGCGAAACGCAGATGGCTGCAGCGATGTCGGATTCGGCGGGCGGATAGCCGTGCAGTTTGAGGTAGGCGTGAATAAACGCCAGATACCGGCCCTGGGTGGGTGTGAAGTCTGCCATCACCCTGGTTCTCCTCATCCAGTGAGCGGGGGCACGCCGCCGATGATCACGCCTTCGGGCCGCCGCCTTTCTTCTTCCCCTGCCTCCGCTTTTGCGTCGTCCGTCCCGGCCGGTAGCCGGTCTTGGGTGGCTCTGCCCCGCGTTCACCCGGCTTTTCACCCTTCGCAGGATTCGCCACGGTGTGGTAGTGATCTCCCTTGAGGGCTTCGTTGGCCTGCCTCCGTCGCGCCTCGATCGCTTCTTTCGGCGGGTTCGCCGGGATCAGCCCGTCGCACCCGCCG
>JANNDF010000121.1:0-2689 GCA_031387445.1 Planctomycetia bacterium | reverse complement strand
TCAGCCGCCTGGGTATTTTGCACCCGGGCGGCTGACACCTCCGGTTCACCATTGATATACCAACTGTACTTACCGGCCCCTCTCACCTCCTGCCGGCACCGCACTCGACCGAGACCCCACCGTGACCCCCCGCGAAGTGCTCGCCCTCATCCGCGAGAAAGACGTGAAGGCCGTGGACCTGCGGTTCATGGATTTTCTCGGCCTGTGGAAACACCTGACTGTGCCGGCCGAGATGCTCACCGAGGAGCGGTTCGAGGATGGGTTCGGGTTCGACGGGGCGGGGTTGCGGGGGTGGCAGAAGATCAACGAGTCGGACATGCTGCTGGTGCCGCAGCCGGACACGCACTTCCTCGACCCGTTCACCAAAGAGATCACGCTCGGGGTTCTGTGCAACATCCAGGACCCGAACACCCGAGAGGACTACACCCGCGACCCGAGGAACGTGGCCCGCAAGGCCGTCAACTACATGAAGCAGACGGGGTTCGCCGACACGGCCAACTTCGGCCCGTCGCTCGAGTTCTTCGTGTTCGACGACGTGAAGTTCGACCAGACCACGCACTCGGCCTTCTACTACGTGGACAGCGGGGAAGGGGTGTGGAACACCGGCCGCGACGAGAAGCCGAACCTGGGGTACAAGATCCGCGCCCGCCAGGGGTACTTCCCGTGCCCGCCGTCCGACGCCCTGTACGACCTCCGCACCGAGATGATGCTGGCGATGGGTCAGTGCGGGCTGCGGGTGGAGAGCCACCACCACGAGAAGGCGACCGGCGGGCAGTGCGCCATCGACATCGGGTTCACCGACCTGCTGACGATGGCCGACAACGTGATGAAGTACAAGTACGTGGTGAAGAACGTGGCCCGGCGGCACGGCAAGACGGCCACCTTCATGCCCAAGCCGCTGTTCGACGAGTACGGTAGCGGGATGCACGTCCACACGTCGCTCTGGAAGGGCGGGAACAACCTGTTCGCCGGCAACGGTTACTCGGGGCTGTCGGACGCGGCCCGGTACGCCATCGGCGGCATCCTGAAGCACGCCCCGGCGCTCTGTGCCATCACGAACCCGTCGACGAACAGCTACAAGCGGCTGGTGCCGGGGTTCGAGGCTCCAACCAGCCTGGCGTACAGTCAGCGGAACCGTTCGGCCGCCATCCGCATTCCGGTCTACTCGTCGCGTCCGAAGTCGAAGCGGATCGAGTACAGGTTGCCCGACGGCGGGGCGAACCCGTACCTGGCGTTCGCGGCGCTGCTCATGGCCATGCTCGACGGCCTGCGGCACAAGACCGACCCCGGCGACCCGCTCGACAAGGACATCTACGACCTGCCGCCGGAGGAGTTGAAGGACGTGCCCCGCACCCCGGCCACGCTCGACGACGCGCTGACCGCGCTGGAGAAGGATCACGAATTCCTGTTGCAAGGCGGGGTGTTCACCGACGACGTGATTGCGACGTGGGTGCGGTTCAAGAGGACGGAGGAGGTGGCCGCGGTGCGGGTCCGCCCCCACCCGTATGAGTTCGCGCTCTACTTCGATAGCTAGTCGGAGAGCCGAGCACCGTATAAGGTGTCGGGTGATCCAGAACCCGGCACCTTACGGTGCTCGGCTCGCCAGTTCGCTACCGCTTCTTCAGCCCGCCTTTCGCCACCCGGAGCACCGTCAGCCACTCCCCGCTCGTCGGATCCTGCGTGAACTGGATCTTGCCCGTCACACTCACCTTCTGGCCGTCCTGCAACGGGCGTTGCGTCTGCTTGCCGCCTTCCGTCACCACCTCTTGCAGCAGGCTCTTGTCCTCCGGCTTCACCACGCACGTCGCCTTCAGCGGCACCTGGTCGGCGGCGCAACAGGTCTGCTTGAAGAAGAACAGCGTGAACTGCGTTTCGGCGAGCTTCTTGTACTGGGCGCTCAGCGTGACCGTCTGGCCGGTGAATATGTCGCGGTTGTCAGGCGAGTACGCCGCCGCCGCCAGCGTCTCGAAGCTGACTTCCCCCGTCGACTTTTTATCCGCCACGTCGCCCAACTCGCCCACCTCGTTGTCCTTCACCCGTTTGGCCTGGTACTCCGCGCTGAACGTGCCGTCGGGCAGGCCCATCAGGTAAATGACGATGGGGAAGAGCAGCACCACCACCCGCCAGTAGATGTTGCCGTGGCTGTGGTCGTCGGCCGAGTGGTCGCCGTGGTCGTGATCGTGGGCGTGTGCCGGGTGGTCGCACACCTCCCCCGGCTTGTGGTCGTGGCCGGCGTGATCGTGAGCGTGGGTCGGGTGATCGCACGCTTCGCCCGGCTTGTGGTCGTGCCCGTGGTGGTCGTGCTGTTGACCGGCCCCGACCGATTTCCACAGGGCCACCCCGCGGATGACCGTGATGGCCAGCAGCACCAGACTGCCGATGAGTACCCAAATGTGGAAACCCGGCGACAGTAGCACGCCGAGTTTCGACAACTGCTTGCCGTCGTTGTCCGTCACGCCCGGCCCGGCGGAGACGAAATACATGAGCAGGCCGACGACGCCGAACGCCCCGCAGATGCCGATGGTGAGCAACTGCTGGAGGTAGTAATCACTGCCGCCGTGGTGGTGATGCCCTTGATCGTGCGTGTGGGCGTGTCCGTGCGAGTGGGCGTGTTGGTCGGGTGCGTGATCCATGAGGTCGGCCCTCCTTACGTAGGTGGGGCCAGGCCGGGGGGCCGGGGGTGGTGTGG
>JANNDF010000114.1:0-5893 GCA_031387445.1 Planctomycetia bacterium | reverse complement strand
CCGTTCGTGTGGGGCGGCAAGCGGGCCGCCCGGCGGAAGAGGCAGCGAGAACGCCGGCACGCCGTGGGCGGGTCGGGAGCATGCACCCGGCGACCGATCCGACGGCGGTATGGCCATGAGCGAGGCAAGTGACCCACTAGCTGCGAGAGTCTTGCCGGGTTGGGCGATCAGCGAGACCGCCTGAGCGAACGCCGGAACAGTGCTGGTCGAGTGCCCCGAACTGGTGCGGGCGTGATATCGCTGTGCGAGTTCACGGGCCGAGTCACGGGCCTGATTCGCGTCGTCTGCCGATGCCAGGCCGAAGGCATCCCACTCGGCGACGCTCAAGACGCCGCCCAGCAGATTTGCCGGTGTGACCCTTGGGAGCGGGTCGTTCGCCAACACAGCCCGGGCGAAGAGGCAGGTGAACAACCGGGCGACCCACTTGCGGCGGCGGGTGAGCAGCCGTAACCGGCGGTCAACCGGCGTCGGGTGGTGAGCCTCCCGGTACACCCGGTCCCACTCCAAGCGAGTGTCCCAGGTGAGCGGTTCGGCGATCGCCTGCCGGTGGTGCCGCCACCACCGAATACGGTCGACCCGACTGTCACCGATTTCGTCCATGCGGTCGGCCAGCACGAGCCACGCCAAATCATCGACGGGATCGGCCGCACGCACGTTGGCGACGAGCGCGGTCAAGGTGTGGTCGGCTGTCGCGGTGCTCACTTGACGCTCCTCCGTGCGGAATCCCGGCCTCTGGCCGATGTGTGTGTTGGGATGCCTCGCGGCCGGCCGAACGTAATTGCAGCCGGCCCACGAATCCAGATCACCCGTCTCGTTGCGGTCGGTACTTGTCAAGCGCCACCTGAACCAAGCACGCGGAATAGCCGAGCCCGTTCGACAGGCACCCGGCCTCCGGTCGGTCGTGCTCGAGCATCTCGCACGTCCGCGGCGCAGCGCCGATCTTGCCCGCGGCGAACATGCCTTGATCGCCCACTCGGATCGGGGCAGCCAGTACGCCAGCGAGCATTCCCAGACCGCGCTGGTCCGCCATCACATGGTGGGAAGCATGAGCGGGGTCGGCCAGTGCTGGGAGAACGCGGTGGTCGAGAACACCTTCGGCCGACTGAAGGTCGAATTGGTTCACGGCGAGAGCTACGCCACCCGCGAGCAGGCGAAGGCGTCGATCTTCGAGTCCATCGAGGTGTTTGACAACCGCGTCCGAAGGCACTCGACAGTGGAGTACCTCACCCCGGTCGAGTTCGAGCGGACGCACAACCCGGACAGCCGCTCACTCGCAGTCCATTTTCCATGGGGAAGAGCCCACGCGCCCGGCCGATCCCCACGCCCGCCTATTTCGCCTTTTGGACCGTCAACTTCCGGCTGTAAATCGCCGTGCCGTGCGCGATGTAGAGCACACTGTGATCCGGGCCGGCGAGGACGCACGTCGTCAGCGGCTGGTCGCCGTTGACCTTCGGAAGAACGCCGCACGGGCGGCCGGTCGGGTCGAAGACTTGCACCCCCACCTGGCTCGTCACGTAGAAGCGGCCGGCCTTGTCGACGGCCATGCCGTCCCCCTGGGAGTTCTGAACGTACGGCGGCGGCTCGTTAAACTTGAACTCGCCCTTGGGGTCGATCGGCAACCGCATCGGCATCGTCGGCGTCTTGGCGTCGAGGACGCCTTCCTTGTTCACTCGGAACGTCCACGTGTGCGTCCCGCCGTAGTCGGACACGGCCAGAGTGCCGCCGTCGTTCGACAGCGCGATGCCGTTCGGCTTGCTGATGCCCGTGTCCATGACCTTCACTCCGCCGGTCTTCGGGTCGATCCGCGTCACCTGCTTCGCCGCGGTCTCCGTGATCAGAATGAAGCCGTCCTTCGTCACCGCGAGGTCGTTCGGCTTGACGCCTTCTGCGACGACTTTCACCTCGCCGCTGCCGGGGTCGATCGCAATGACGCGGCTCTTCGCCCCCTGGCAGCCGTACAGGACGGACTCGTCCGGGCTGAATTTCAGGCCGCTCACCGACTCCTTGCAGATCTCTTTTCGTTTGCCGTCCGTGCCGATGCGGACGACCGAGGCCGCCTTCATGTCGCAGAAGTACACGTTGCCGGCCTTGTCGGCGCACAGGGCGTCCGCGAACCCAAGGTCCTTCGCGACCACCTCCCACGACTGATCGCGGATCAGCAGGTGGAGCAGCGTGAGGTCGCCGCCGAGGTCGCCGCGGGTGTCCAGCACCGGGGTGAATTTGTCCTTCCGCCACAGCCACTTCATCGCATCGGGGAACTTCGACCCGCCGAAGTCGGCGTTGTGGGCGTACCCCTCCGCCCAGTCGAAGTGGACGTCGTACCCCATGTACTTCAACGCCGACGCCATCTGCTGGTTCGCCCACGGCCAACTGCCGAAGGCGTTGTCGATGTCGCCGCTGGTGTCGGCCATGTACACGCGGATCGGCTTGGGCTCGGTCTTGCGGACCAGCGACGGGTACACGTTCCCGCCACGCAGGTTCGTGAAGCTGCCCACGCTCGAATACACCTTGCGGAAGACGTCGGTCCGCTCCCACGCGGCGGTGAAGGCGCAGATCGCACCGGAGCTGGAGCCGCCGATGGCGTGCATCTCCGGGTCGTCGGAGATGGCGTACTTCTTCCGCACTTCGGGAATGATCTCCTCGGTCAGGAAGCGGACGTAGCGGTCGCCCAGGCTGTCGTACTCGAGGCCGCGGTTGGAGTGCTTCCCCTGCACCCGCGGCTTGTCCTTCTCCTGCCCGGGGTTAATGAACACGGCGATCGTCGGCGGCATATCCCCCTTCGCGATCAGGTTGTCGAAGACGACCGGCACCCGCCAGCGGCCTTTCTCACTCTTCATCCCCTCGCCGTCCTGGAACACCATCAGCGCGGCGGGCTTGTCGGCCTTGTACTGAGCCGGCACGTAGATCGACCAGTCGCGGGTCGTGTTCGCAAAGATCTTCGATTCGAACGCGGGCATCGGCACCACGGTCCCCTTCGGCCCGTCGTCCTTCGCGACGGCGTCCGGGTGCGGTTTCCACTCCGGCTTGGTTTCGGCGTGCGGCAGTTTCGTGCTCACCGCCTTCTCGTCCCACAGCCACCGGAGTGCGTCCGGCAGCATCTGGCCGCCCCACTGGCCGCTGTGGCCGCCGTCGGTCATTTCCAGCTTGTACTTGTACCCCGAGAACTGCAGGGCCGTGGCGAGGTCCTGGTTGCCGAGCGGCCAGTTGCCGTGCAGATTGTTCAGGTCGTCCTTGCCGTCTTGCAGGTAGACCTTGATGGCCTTCGGCTTGTCCTTGGTCTTCCGCACGAGGCCCGGATACGCCCATCCCCCGCGGATGTTGGTGAAGCTGCCGATGTGGCTCATCACCAACCCGAACTGCTCCGGCTTCTCCCACGCGACCGTGAACGCGCAGATGCCGCTCGACGAGATGCCGCACACGGCTCGCTTCGACGGGTCCTTCGTAACGCTCAGCCCCTTGAGTACCACGGGCAGGAACTCATCGACGAGGAAGTTCGCGTAGCGGCCGTCCGGCGTGTCGTACTCGAACGAGCGGTTGCTGCGGTCACTGGCACCGGGCATGGTGGCCGTCACCGTCCCGGGGTTCACGAACACGGCGATGGTGACGGGCATCGCCTTCTGGTGGATGAGGTTGTCGAACACGACGGGCACCCGGAACCCGCCCTTGGGGTCCGCGTACCCGCTCCCGTCCATGAACACCATGAGCGCGGCCGGTTCGTCGGGCTTGTACTGGGCCGGGACGTAGACGCTGAAGTCGCGCTTCGTCCCCGGGTAGAGCTTGCTGTCGGCGAACTGCCCCGAGGTCACCTTCCCCTGCGGCACGTCGGGCTGGACGACCCGATCTGGGTGGTCCGCCGCCAAGGCCCCCGCCGGCATGATTGCCAGGGCGAGGGAGGAAATGATCCAGCCGCGCATGCCAGGTTTCATCAGCGAACTCCCGAATGGTTGGGTCGCGCGTCCGACGACGAGCTTGCTGTACCAGAAATTCAAGCCGCATCCAGTGAGTCCGGGGCGAAGTCCACACCCACGGCCCGGCCGCGGTTCGGGTACAGGACAACGCCGCCTGGGGCGAATAACAGTGCGAGCACGCCGAACGGGATCCCACCCCCTTCCCAGACGCGTGTCGCCTTCCTGCCGAATGCCCTCGCGAGAGGACGTCCGGGCTTGCCATGTTCGCGATCGCGACCTCCGGGTTGGCGGTGTGGGCCGGGCTTACCCCGCCGCCCCGTCGAACAGCCGTGGCCCCCCGGCGACGTTGCTCTTGTCCACGGCTCGGATCGTGGTTGCCTCGGCAATCGCCCGCGCTGCCATCACCAGCTTGCTGGCGTCCTGAACCTGTCGGTTCGCGGCCGCCAACTGCCGCACCGCCGCCGCCCGTTTCTTCTCTCCCACCGAGAACAACTCTCGCTCGACGTACCGCTGCGCCAGCCACGCCACCCCGGCCACCTCCAAGGCTGCTGTCACCAGCGGCGTCGGGACCGGCCCGGCCAGCCCGGCCTTCCACGCGATCAACTCCCGCCGCAGGCAGGCCTCGGTCACGGCTCGCTGGCACCGCCGGCGGTCGGCCACACGGGCCGTACCCGACGACCGCAGTGAGCACCGCCGCGTCCTCCCGGGCCGAGGCGGGCCGGTGTCCCGGCCGAGGTGCCGCCAACGGGGAGACGCCACTGCCGCTGACCGAATGCGATGCCGCACATGGCCCAGTGGCAACTGAGGGGTCGACCCCTCGATTCCGAACCGGTGAGTTCATGGACCGGACGGCGAGGCAGGAAGGGGGCGTTGGTCGCCGTGTGGATTTGCGTTCTCGAAACAGGGAAGCCCCAACCGAGGGATGGCACTTTCGCGGAGTTGACGCCACCGGCGGCGACTCGCCGAGAACCGTTCACCGAACTGACAAGTGCGCGTTGGGGAGGTGGGCACGGAGCAGGGGGTACCCGACCACGGCGTCGGGCGGGTGGGCGGCGGCGTTGCCACAGAACCGACCCGGTTCCTGGCGGCCGCCACCCGCAAGCCGCGGCCGAAGGCCGCCTCCACCAGGGCAGCCAGGATTCTCCGCCGGCTCATACGGTGGTCGCCCGTGACGGTGAGGATCCGGCCGACGACGGCGAGCGGCGACATGGCGGATCTTCCGCCGGTTGGGGTCAGGGGTCGAGTGGTATCAACCCTTGTCCTCGTGACACCTGGCGGGCGGAACCGCCTCCGTTTCAGCACGCCCTCGAAACTGGGGGTGACTCAGGGCACCAGGGCATTGTCCGGCGCGACCGGAGCGCTTACTCTGGTGAGCGAACACCCTCCCGAACCCCGCCTCCCGAGTGCCCCGGCCATGCTGTCTCGGTTCGCCGCCGTCTGGGCCGTCGGCCTGCTCCCCTTCGCCGACCTGCGGGCCGCCGACGCGCCCACCTTCAACCGGGACATCCGCCCGCTCCTGTCCGACGCCTGCTTCCAGTGCCACGGGCCGGATGCGGCCAAGCGGAAGGCCGGCCTCCGCCTCGACGTCCGCGCCGACGCGACGACACCCGCGAAGTCCGGCGAGACGGCGATCGTTCCGGGAGAGCCGGATGCGAGCGAACTGATCAAGCGCGTGCTGACCGCCGACGCCGACGAGCACATGCCGCCGCAGAAGAGCGGCAAGACGATCAAGCCGGCGCAGATCGCCGTGTTGCCAGTGCGGGTCTTCGCTGCGCTCGGCGTCGACACGCTGGTAGTGACCAACGCTGCAGGCGGCATTCGCCGCACTTTTCCGGCCGGGACACTGATGCTGATCTCGGATCACATCAACCTCACCGGTCGCAATCCGCTTGAAGGGCCGGTGCTCCCGGGCGAGACGCGTTTTCCTGATATGAGTGTGGCGTACGACGCGAAGTTGCGCGACGCGGCTAGGCGCATTGCTGCGG
>JANNDF010000098.1:0-8074 GCA_031387445.1 Planctomycetia bacterium | reverse complement strand
GACGCCCCCCGCTCGCCAACCACCCGAACACCACCGCCGTACTCACTGGCACCAGCACTGCCGTGATCCGCCACGGGAAGAGCAGCGACAGCGTCGGATTCTTGGTGACGATCACCACCACCGTACCGACGACCACCAACCCGCTCACGACTGCCAGCGGGACGAACAGTCGCGTTTTTCGAAGCAGCACCAGCCCGAGCAGCATCCAGACCACTTGCAGGCCGGCGGCCCAGTCGAACCAGCGGGCCGGCGAGCAGTGGTGCGGGATGCGGTCTTCGGCCAGCATGTGCTGCGATCTGGCGAAGGTGGCCGCGTCGGTCGGGGCGAACACGACCAGGATGTACGCAATGGCGGGGAGTACGAGCAACACCGCCGTGAGGGCCGTAAAGAGCGCCGTTTTCCACTGCCTGAGCGTCAACAGGTGAACGAGGAACCCGGCCGTCAGCATGGCGGCGGGCAACAGGTAGGTGCTGTGAATGAGTGTGGAACAGGCGGCGAGTGCGGCGGCGAGGATCGGCCGTCCGCGCGCGTACTCGGCCACCGACCACAGCAGCAGCACGCCGATCACCGACGGCTGTAGCCCCGGCCCGAGCAGGTACTGGTTCGCCAGCCCGCACTGGAAGAACCAGAAGAAATCTTCCCCCAGCAACTTCGTGGACAGCCACCGCAGCAACCCGGCGTGAACGGCCGTGAACGCGACCGCGAACGCCACCCCGCCGATCCGCGACACCGGCCGCACCCTCTCCAACAGCCGCCACGCCGCGAGGAAGTAGCCGACGATGGCGAGGAAGAACACCACCTGAAACGGCCACTCGCCGACGTACCGCACGCACAGCGAAACGAATCCGGAGAACACCGGCGTCGGATCGGCGGTGTTCACAAGCCAGTCGTGCGACAATGGCGAATCAGTGCCCGCCGCCACGCCCTTCAGGAAGTACTGGTTCTGGTTCGAGTAGTAGAGTTGTGATTGCGTGTGCGCGACGGCGAACAGGACGGCACACACCAGCGGCAGCAGCTTCATGCCGGGTAGTGTACACTGGCATCCAGTTCCGCGGAGGGCGACGACATGCGAGCGGTCACGTGTGTGCTGCTGTGCGGGGTGGCCGTCGTCATCCAGTGTGGCCGGTTTTGCAAACAAGAAGCAGAACCCGCCGTCGAACCGTCCGTAGCAGTGTTGCCCGAGGAGGATGTGACCTCAGGGAGCACGGGAATCGATGTTGCCGGGCGAGATCCGGCACCGAGTCTGAAGGCGGCGATGCTTCGACTCTGGTGCGGGTGTTGTGGGACGGAGTGCGATTCGCCGGAACTCCACTACTGTTCCAGCGTCGTCCAGGCGGCATCAAGGGAACAGTTGCTGATGGCGTACACGGATATCATCTCAGACTCCCGCGCGTCGTCCGTCTCACGTTGGGAGGTTGGGCATGTCGCTTCGCTCGCATCCAAGTTGCCACTCTGGCCGGCGCTCCGAGACGCTTTGCGGAACCGCCGCGACTACTTACCGCATGACGATCGACTGCTGTGCTACGTGTTCGAGTCTTTCGCGGTCCACGGTGAGTGGTCCGATCTCGATTGGCTCTGGAAGATGGCTGAAAGCGAGGACAACAACCGCCGACTGCCCGCATTCGCCGCGATCAAGAAGCTTGTCAAGCGGTTGAACGCGCTCGGCGAGTGAAGCCGTTCACCGCCCCTTCACTACCTCTCGCAAGCCGCTCTTGTATCCCTCCACCGTAATCCCGGTGGGGTGGCTTCGCACGGTGAGGGTGCCGTGGCTGAAGGTGTCCCACGTGGGCACGCCTGTGTCTCGGTCCGTCACGCTGTTCGCGTACAGGTTGCCGCGGCTGACGAGCACGCACTTCGGATCGGCCCACGTTCGCAACCGCGAGGGGTACGCGGCCCGGCTGCCGTGGTGCGGGGCCATCAGCACGTCGGCCGGTGTCGGTGTCAGTGACAACACCCTGTCACTGCCGGCCTTCTCCAGGTCGCCCGTCAGCAAGATGACATGCCCGGCGTGCCGCACCACCAGCACCAGGCTCCGCTCGTTCTCGACGCCCGGCGGGCCTGTCGGTGGCGGGTGCAGCACCTCGAACGTCACGGCACCGGCCTCGAACCGCTGCCCGGCACTCACCACGCGAATCGGCACGTTCGCCCGCTTCAAAATCGCCACCACCTCGGCCACGTCCGCCGCCGGCTTCTCCGCGAAGCTCGGCGTGAACGTCACCCGCCCGACCGGGAACCGCCGCACCAGTTCGCCGATGCCGTTGAAGTGGTCGGCGTCGGCGTGCGACACGAACAGCTCGTCCACCCGCCGAATGCCGCGGCTCCACAGGTACGGGGCGATCACCCGCCGCACGGCGTCGGGTCCGCTCGTCGTGCCGCAGTCGTACAGCAGGCACCGGCCGTCGGGCGTCTCCATCACCACGCACCCGCCGTGCCCGACACTGAGGAACGCGGCGCGCAGTTCGTCCGGCGGCTTGATCGACCCCGGAAGGAGTGCCGCCACCAGCACCCACACCGGCACCGCCAGCACGAACCATTTTGACGCCCGCCAACCACGAAGCACGATCACACCAACAAGACCGTAGAAGCCGACCAGCCACCAGCCGGGCAGACTCGGCATGTAGACCGAGCCGAGCGGGAGCGTGTCGGCCTGATGAACCACCCACTCGGCCGCGGCGAGCGACCAGCGAGTACACGCGGCGAACACGTCGGCGACGAGCGGCACGCCGGCGAGGAGCATGAGGAGGAAGCCGCACAGGAGTGCGACGGAGGTGAGCAGCACGAGCGGCGGGCCGACCACCAGACTGACGGGCGACACGATGTTCTGCTCGGCGACGAGCAGCGGCGTGTTGACGACGAACAGTGCCGCGTTCACGAGGTACGCCACGACCACCACTCGCACAACCGCCCGTAGCAGCTTCTCCGGAAGAGAGCGCGAGTTATCGATGAGCCGGTCGAGAGGGGTGCGCTTCCGCGGCGTCACCCACCGGGCCACACCCCACACCAGCACGAACACGCTCACGAAACTGAGCCTACAACCCAAGTCGAACGGGGCGGTCGGGTTCACGCCGATGACCGCCAGCCACGCCAGGGCGAACCCGTTGGCGGTGTTCACCGGCCGCCGCAAAATCACCGCCCCGCACACGGCCGCCACCATCACCGCCGCCCGCAACGCCGACGGCCGCAGGCCGGTGAGCAGGGCGTACCCGAACACCACCGCGGCCACGATCCACGCCGCCCGCGACCGCGGCACCCCGCACGCCCACACCACCAGCCACACGAACCCGGCGAGCAGCACCAGGTGCTGCCCGGAGATGGCGAGTACGTGAACCACGCCGGTGCGGGCGTAGGCGTCCCACTCGCTCCGTTCGAGCGCGTTCGAGTCGCCGAGCAGCAGCGCCTTACCGACCGGGGCCTGAGCTTCGCCGAGCGACGTGTCGATGGCCGTGGCCGACCGCTGCCGCACCCAGCCGAGCACGCGATTCGCGTTCCAGCCGGCGTCGAGTCGCACCACCGCGGCGGACGTGTCGCTCACCCGCAGGTCGCCCCGCCAGCCGCGGTCGAGGTAGTCGTCTCGCAGATCGCGCTCGCCCGGATTGCCCGGCGCATCGGGCACATGAAACCGCCCGACCGCTTGCACCGTGTCGCCTGCCCGCAGGCCGTTCAGCGGAAGCGAAGCCGGGTCGTCGCGGTCCACCCACAGCCGCACGCGGCCGGTGCACGGCTGCCACCCGGCCGTCGTTTCGGCCTCAGCCACGTCGAGCAACGTCACGTCCACGTCGTGCCGATGAAGCGGGGCGAGCGGGTCGGTGGTGTTCGCCCGGCGGGTGAACGGCTCTTCCACCAGCGTGCCCCGCACCTTCAGGATGACCGGCTCCGGGCGGGCGAACTGGGCCACGTCGGTCGGCGGGAACTCGTGCCGGTGGGCGTGGTGGAGGAACGCCGCCAACCCGCCGCACGCCACCCACACCCACGCCAGCGCCCACGGCTTGTTGCGGAACACGAACCACCCGACCAGCGCGCCGACCGCCACTGACAGCCCGATGACACTCGGCACGCCGACGAACCGGTCCGCCACCAGCCCGACTGTTGCCGCCACTGCCACCGGCACCAGCGGGGCGGCCACGAACTCCCGCCACGGCGCCGGCGGCGGCACGTCCGGCAACTCGTCGTCGACCAGCGGATCGGGGGCGGTACTCATGGCAGCGGGAGTGTATCATCGACGGGTGAGCAACGGGAGAGGCGACATGACGGAAGAGGAGTGGCTGACAGGTCGAGACCATAAGTCGGTGACCGACTTTCTACGCAAACAGACCAGTGATCGGAAACTTCGGCTGTTCGGATGTGCCATGTGCCGTCAACGGAGCCATCTTCTCGGTGAAGGTGAAAGTGCAGCGATTGCGACGGCTGAACAATTCGCCGACGCGCAGTTGGAGGTGGTCGATCTCGTGATCGCGGCCGAGGTGTTTGAAAGCCGCCGTTCAGAAACGGGAAACCTGCAACTCGGGGCGATGGATGCGATTGCCTCTGTGTGTTTATTGACCGACTTGTCCGAACGTCATGGCCTATTCTGGTTTGGCTTTGCTGCTCTGCATCCGGGCGCCAGAAGCTACATGCACGACATCTTCGGCCACCCGTTCCGCCCAGTCGTGTTCGAGCCGCGTTGGCGAAGCGAAACCGCCGTCGCACTGGCCACGGGCATCTACGACGAGCGTGCGTTCGACCGCCTGCCGATCCTGGCCGATGCGCTGGAAGAAGCCGGGTGCGACAATGCCGACGTGTTGACCCACTGTCGCGGGCCGGGGCCGCACGCTCGCGGGTGCTGGGTGGTGGACGGCGTGTTGGGGAAGGTCTGAATGTACTCCGCACTCTCCGAGTGCGGTTGAGGCCCGCCGCACTCGGAGAGTGCGGAGTACATTGACGGACCTACTCCGGGAACAGCTTCACCACGCCCACGTCGTATCGGGCGCTGTTCGGGTCGTCCGGGTCGAGCGAGGCGTCCACGAACGTGGCCTTCCGCTGCACCACCGCGAACACCGCCGGCAGCACGAATAGCGTGCTCAGCGTACTCGCCAGCAGCCCGCCGATGACCGCCCGGCCGAGCGGGGCCGTCTGGTCGCCGCCTTCGCCGAAGCCGACCGCCATCGGCACCATGCCGGCGATCATCGCCAGACTGGTCATCAGGATCGGCCGCACCCGCCCGGCCCCGCCGTCGAGCGCCGCCCGTGCCGAGTTCCCGTGCGTGGCCCGCGCCCGCTCGGCGAACGTGACGAGCAGGATGGCGTTCGCCACCGACACGCCCACCGCCATGATGCCGCCCATGAACGATTGCAGGTTCAGCGTGGTGCCCGTGACCCACAGCATCAGCCCGACGCCGCACAGCGTGGCCGGCACCCCGGCCACCGACACGAGCGCCAACCGTATCGACTGGAAGTACGCCGTGAGCATGAGCAGGATGGCCAGCACCGCCACGCCCAGCCCCACCGTCAGGTTGCTCTGCACCTGGTCGAGCGCTTCCAGTTGCCCGCGCACGTCCACGTTCACCCCGCCCGGTCGCTTCTTCGCCTTCAGGTCGGCCTCGCGCTGCTCGTTCAGTTTCGGCAACTTCTCCGCCCGCTCGCCGTCGGTCAACTTCTTCTCCTCGGCGTCGTAGTGGGCGTTCGTGTACTCGGTGCCGGCCTCGGCCACCGCCTTCAGCACCGCCCGCCTCACCCCGCCCAGGTCGGCCGTCGCCACGTTCGCGGTGACGCTCACGAACCGCCGCATGTTGTAGCGGTCCACCTCGCCGGGGGTGGTGCCGGTGGTCACGTCGGCCAAGTCGCCCAGCAGCACCGTCCCGCCCGTCACCGCCGCGGTCGAGATGTTCACCCCGTTCGGCGAGTGGACCGGCAGTTGCTTCAGCTTGTCGATGCTCATGTCCGGCGGGGGCAGTTGCACCTGCACGATGTACCCCTGCCCACTCTTCGGGTCGAGCCAGTAAATGGGCGACATGTACCGGCTGCTGGCGGTGGCCGGGATCAGGGCGTCGCTCACGTTGCGGGCGGTCAGCCCGCTCTTGGCGGCCCGCTCGCGGTCGATGGCCACGTTCACGGTGGGGTAGTCCTGCGTCTGCGTGAACTGCACGTCCCGCAGTGTGGGAATGGCCTTCAGCTTGGGCAACAACAGGTTCGCTTGCTGAAGTGTGGCGGCCATGTTGTTCCCACTGATCTGCACCTCCACCGGCGTGGTGCTGCCGAAGCTCATCGTCTCGTTCACCAGGTCGCCCGGCTCGAACGACAGCCGCAGCCCCTCCGCCCGCTGGTCCCGGTCGGCCTTCCGCATCGCCAACACGTCCGCCGACACCCGGTCGTCCGGCGGCACCGCGTCGGCGGCCCACCCGTCCTTCAGCCACGTCTTCAGTTCGGCGTCGAGCACGCCCCGCAGGTTCGCCTTGAACGCCTCGGTTTTCAGCCCGGACGAATGCGAGAGGGCGACTTTCAACTGCACCTCTTCCGGCCCGCTACTCCACTGGTGGACGCCCTGGATCGGGTAGTTGCTGGGGAACGAGCCGACGTACCCGACGCTCATCTTCACCTTGTCCGCCCCGCCGGCCTCCCGCTCGATCAGCTTGAGCGCCTGCTGGGCGAGCAGTTCCGTCCGCTCGATGCGTGTGCCGGTGGGCGCCTTCATCCGCAGCAGGAACACCCCTTTGTCCGCCGGCGGGAAGATGGCCGTGCCGAGTTGCGTGAACAGCAGACCCGCCACGAGCAGGGTGGCGATGAGGAACACTGGAACCAGCACCCACCTGTGGGCGATGGTGCGGGCGACCACCCGCTCGTACACCCGCTGGATGGCGTTGGGCCCGTGGGCGTGCGGCTTGAGCGGCCGCAGCAGCCACACGCACACCACCGGCACGAAGGTGCTGCTGAGCAGGTAGCTGGCGATCATGGCGAACCCGACGGCCAGCGACAGGGGCACGAACAGTTCGCGGGCGGCGCCGGTCATGAAGAACGACGGCACGAACACCGACAGCACGCACAGCATGGCGAGCAACCGCGGCACGGCCGTCTCCTGGTTGCCGGCCCGCACCGCCCGCGCCAGGGAGTCCGTCTTCCCCATCTGGGTGTGGATGTTCTCCACCTCCACCGTCGCCTCATCCACCAGAATGCCGACCGAGAGGGCCAGCCCGCTGAGCGTCATCAGGTTGATCGTCTGCCCGCACACCCACAGGCCGAACAGGGCGGCGAGCAGGGCGAGCGGGATGTTCAGCACGACGACGACCACGCTCCGCCAGTCGCGGAGGAAGAGCAGCACCATGAGCCCGGTGAGCGCCGCCCCGACCGCCCCCTCGATGCCCACGCCCCACATGGCCTCTTTCACAATGGGCGACTGGTCGAAGGCGAACTGGATGTCCACCTCCGGGGCGGCGTCCCGCATCTTCGGCAGTGCCTTGTTCAGCTCGTTCACCACCGAAATGGTGCTGGCGTCCGACCGCTTCATGACCAGCATGTACACCGACCGCCGGCCGTTCACGTGCGCGTACCCGGCGGTGATGTCCGACCCGTCGGTGATGGTGGCCACGTCCTTCAGGAACACCGGCGGGTCGGTCAACTTGACCGGGACGCGGCCGAGTTCGGCCGTCGCGTTCTGCCCGACCATCGCGTTCGTGTTCACCAGCCAGTTGCGGTCGTCCAGTCGCAGGTTGCCGCTCGGCGCCACCACGTTCCCGTCGCCCACGGCTTTGGTGATCTGATCGAGGGAGAGTTTCTGGCTGGCCAGTTTGTCCGGATCGACGGTGACGACGACCGCCCGCTGGTTGCCGCCGAACGCCGGCGGCGTGCTGACGCCCGGCACGGCGGAGAACATCGGCCGCACTCGCATGGTGGCGATGTCCTGAATCTCCTTGATGCTCAGGGTCTCGCTGTTCAGCACCAGGTAGCCGAGGGACGCACTCCCCGTATCCAGCCGTGTGACGAACGGGGGCACGGTGCCGGGCGGCATCATGAACCGCGAGCGGTTGACGGCGGCCACCGTCTCGGCCATGGCCTCGCCCATGTCGGTGCCGGGGTGGAAGTACAGCTTGAGCAGGGCCATCCCC
>JANNDF010000097.1:0-2844 GCA_031387445.1 Planctomycetia bacterium | reverse complement strand
AATCGTTCGTCTTAGAACCCCGTCGCTCACGCTTCCGGCTCGTTCGCCTCACACCGGCCCGTCTTGCTCGACCATCACGGCCAGCTCGGTCAGGTGGGCGGCGGTCACGCCGATCCTCTCGAAGCACTCGGCCACGATGCTGTTGTGCGTGGTGAACAGGGTGATGAGCAAATCCATCGGGGTCATGTGGTCGCGGCCGCAGTCCTGAGCGCGGGTGACCGACTCGCGGAGGACGCGGATGACGTTGTCCGACAGGAACTCGCGGTTGAGCACCAGCGGGGGCACCGGGGCGGCGTCCTGGAGGAACAGGTCGCGGAACTGGTCGAGCAGGCGTGAGGTGTCGGCCCCCAAACGGGTGGCCCACTCGCACACGGTGTTGTCGGCGGTGCCGAGCAACCCCATGAACAGGTGCGGGGTGCGGACGCTGTCCCAGTTGGTGCTGCGGGCGTGCCCGAGGCTGTCGCGGAGTGCCCGCGAGGTGGCCTCGTCGGTCACGTCCGGCCGGATGCGGCCGTTCAGCAGGAAGATGTCGCCTTCGATCGGATCCGACATGATCGAAACCCCGCGAGCCGGCCGTGTTCGCCCGCCGCGTCCGGTGCGGGGGGCGTGTATGTGGTGATTATCCGCATCCCCCGCCGACCACACAAGGGGCGGTTTTCCCCCGGCACAGTTTTCCGCCCGGAGCGTGTCTGACTTCCCCGCACGGTTGTGCGATTAGTTAACGTCGGGCGCGAACCCCATCAGGCGAACCCCGGCATCATGCCGGGGTTCACCCGCCGCCCCCCTGTCCCCCGTCCGCCCGTTCGATTACTTTGATCCTCTCACCGCTGCCACCCTCCCCACCGGCCGGCCCGCGATGCCACTCTCGCCCGATCGCCTCGACTCGGCCCGCGTCACCCTCGCCGACAACCTGACGCTGTTCACCCCCGAGCTGGTGGTCGGCGGAGTGGTGCTGCTGTTGCTCGTCGCCCGCCTCATCCGCCCGCTCGACCGGGTGAACCTGATCACCGCCGCCGCCGCCGGCGTGGCCACCGCCTTCGGCCTGGTGGTCTACCACTGGATCGCCGTGTGGGACGGCACCGTCACGGGCAAGGTGTTCTCCGGGTTGCTCAGCCTGGACACGTTCGCCCTGTTCGTCCGCGGGTTCGTGCTGCTGGCCGCCCTGGTGGTGCTGGTGTGCGCCCGCACCGGCGGGCTGCCCGACGCCACCGACTCCGCCGACTTCGCGGTCCTGCTCCTCGGCGGCACGCTCGGCATGATGCTCATGGCGTCGGCCAACCACCTGCTCACCGTCTTCGTCGGCATGGAGATGGCCAGCCTGCCGTGCTACGCCCTGGCCGGGTTCCTGAAGGGGCGGAAGGCGGGCAGCGAGGCAGCACTCAAGTACGCCGTGTACGGGGCGGCGGCAAGCGGGGTGGCGCTGTTCGGCATCAGCCTGCTGGTGGTGGCGTTCGGCGGGGGGAGCCTGCAAACGGTGGCCGCCGGGTACCGGGAGATGGCCGGCACCGGGTGGACCGCCCCGGCGGTGGCCGGCACCGTGCTCCTCCTCGCCGGGTTCCTGTTCAAGCTGTCGGCGGTGCCGTTCCACTTCTGGTGCCCGGACGTGTTCGACGGGGCGGCGGCGGAGGTGAGCGGGTTCCTGTCAGTGGCGTCGAAGGGGGCGGCGGTGGCCCTGCTGGTGCGGTTCGTGATGACCCTTCAGATGTTCACCTCCAAGCACCACCCGGACTTCCTGCCGTCCACGCTTGGGGTGGGGCTGTTGGTGGTGGCGGGCATCACGGCCACCGTCGGCAACCTGGCGGCGCTCTCGCAAACCAGCCTGAAGCGGATGCTGGCGTACAGCACCATCGCGCACGCCGGGTACATGCTGCTGGCGATTGGGGTGCTGACACAAGGCGGGGTGTCGGCCGTGCTGGTCTACCTGACCGGCTACCTGCCGACGAACCTGGGGGCGTTCATGGTGATTGCGGCGATCCGCAACGCCACCGGCGGGGAGACTATCGACCACGCCCGCGGGCTGATGAAGCGCGACCCGGCGCTTGCCGTCTGCCTGGTGCTGTTCATGCTCAGCCTGCTCGGGCTGCCGCCGCTGGCCGGGTTCGCGGGCAAGTTCCAGGTGTTCGCGGCGCTGTACGACGCGGGGGTCGATGCCTTCACGCACGGTGGCCAGGCGCTCGGCGTGACGTGTTATGTGCTGCTCGGCGTGGCGGTGGTCAACACGGCGATCAGTGCCGGGTACTACCTGCGGGTGATCCGGGCAGCGGTGCTGGACGAACCAACCGTCGAGTGGCGGAAGCCGAACGAGAGCGGCGGGGTGGTGCTGATGGTGCTGGCGACGCTGGTGGTCGGCCTGGGCATCGCGTGGACGCCGCTGCTGGAGCTGACCACACGAGCGGCGAACTCATTCCCCGTGTGGGTGCGGCGGTAGGGTGTGTCAAATTGGTGGGGTCGGCGGTTGGTGGGGCCGGCGTCCCGCCGGTCATCGCGGACAGGCCGGCGGGACGCCGGCCCCACCAAGAGATGAGGATGCCGCATTGCCAAGCGTGAACGACTTCCTGGAAAGCGCCGGGGTGATCGCCATCTTCAACGTGATCATCTTCTTCGCCGGCCGTGCGATGCTGCGGTCGATGAAGCGGAAGGGGTATCTCCGCCGGGCGTTCCACGGCTGGTACGTGTGGGTCTGGATGATGGGCGGGGTGATGGTCGGCGGCTGCTTGTGCCCGTGGTCCACCCCCACTTCAGTGAGCGCCGCCCCACTGGGGATGGGCATTTTGGTCGGCTTGCTCGGCGGCACGATCCACGGGCTTGTGGCGTTGAAGCGAATGCCGAACCTGCCGTCGGAAG
>JANNDF010000089.1:0-7596 GCA_031387445.1 Planctomycetia bacterium | reverse complement strand
CCGCTGTTCAGGGCAGAACAGCGGCCTGACGGCCGCCGCTCGCCAGATCGTGTCACCCGCGGTATAGCTTCCGCTCCCGCACGAACTCTTCCACCGCCCGGGGGACCAGGAACCGCACGCTCTTGCCCTCGCCCACCCGCTGGCGGAGGTCGCGGCTGGCGATGTCCACCTGCGGGCACTCGACGGCCGTGAGTCGCACCATGTCGGGCGAGATGCCCACCTTCGCGGCCAGTTCACCGGCGGTCGGCAGGATGGAACCGGGCCGGGCCACCGCCACCAGTGCCGCCTGCTGCAACACCGCCCCCGGCTCGAACCACGTCGGCAGGTCGTGAACGCTGTCCCCGCCGACGATGAGGGCGAACGTGTGGCCGGGGTGCCGGGCGTGCAGTTCGGCGAGCGTGCGGGCGGTGTAGCTGGGCGGGGGCAGTTCCTTTTCGATCGGCTCGACTCGGAAGGCGGGCTGCCCGGTGGTGGCCAGGGTCACCATGTCGCACCGCAGTTCGAACCGGGTGACCGGCTGACCCTGCTTGTGCGGCGGGGAGTAGCTGGGCAGGAACCACACCTCGTCCAACTTGGCCTCTTCCCGGCACCGTTCAGCCAGGATCAGGTGCCCCAAGTGGATGGGGTCGAAGGTGCCGCCGAAGATGCCGATGTTCATCGCGTCGCCCGGTCTGTGTGAATGAGTAGTGTACGGTCGGGTGGAAACGAAGACGGCCGCGGGGAGGGGATCGCCCCCACCCCCGCGGCCGTACGCTGTGTCCCCGCTGAATCACTCGTCGGGGTTGACCGGGTTGCCGTCGGAACGGGCGGCCAGCCGCGACAGCACCGACAGACTGACGCTCGCCTTGAGCGTCCGCACCGACCCGTCGCCCAGAGCCACGTTGCACACGCCGGTGTGGAAGCCGTACAGTTCGCCCTGGTTCCAGGCGTTCACCGTCTGGGCAGCCGGCACATGGACGGCGGTGCTCACCTTGCCGAGTGGGACGACTCCCGGCGACACCGGCCCTTGCGTGCCGGCGCACACGATGCCGTTCGACCCCTGGCCCCACGCCCCGCGGACGCCCCAGGAGGTGGTACTGCCGTCGTCGTACCGCCGGCCGGCCGACCACCCCTCGTTGCGGGCGCCGCTCTCGCCCAGCATGAGGGTGTTCGTCAGCCCGTCGGTGACGGCCAGCAGGGCCGTCCGCCGGTTGGACGACAGGACGCCGAAGTTGGCGTCGCCGGTCGGGGCGACGTACCCCATGGCCGTCCACACGGCCGCGTTGCTGTTCGCCCGCGTGGTCGGCCAGTAGTCGGACACGGCCGGGGTGAAGCCGACGATGCCGGCGTTGGTAATGTTCTTCGCGCTCGGGCTGCTCGGGCACTCGAAGGTGTTGATGCGGAGGCTCGTCACCGGGCGGTTGGCCGCGTTGTCCCAGTTCAGCTTGTAGTTGTACCCGCCGGTGCTCGCCTTCAGCACGTTGTCTTGCTCGATGTACGGCAGGATGACCGACAGGAAGCTGTGGTTGGCGTAGGTCCAGGTGGTGCCGTTGAAGGTGGCGTAGTCGGCCAGATCGGGGATGAGCGTGGCCGTCGCTCCCGTCTGCACGATGCCCGGCGGGAGCGACTGGTAGGCGCTCTCGTAGTTGTGAACGGCCAGGCCGAGTTGCTTCAGGTTGTTGCTGCACTTCATGCGGGCGGCCGCCTCGCGCACCTTCTGCACGGCCGGCAACAGGAGACCAATGAGGATGGCAATGATGGCGATGACGACCAGCAGTTCGATCAGCGTGAACCCACGGCGATCCGGACGGCGCATGACGGGTCCCTCGGACAGGGGATGAAGGTGTGAGAGGATTATGAATGTATAGCGGGTGGGCGACACGCCCGCCACAACTACCACTACACCGGCCAGCGGCCGGGTTCACACCACTTCACACGACCCTCACAAACCGCCCGCTCACTTCGCCTTGCCGGCCTCCGCCCGGCCGATCTCCGCCAGCCGGTCTTCCACCTCCCGCACCGCCTTCCAGTCCGCCTTGTAGTCCACCGGGCGGAACTTCTCCACCTTGTCGCCGGCGTACTTCCTCCCCACCTCGGTGCCCTCGAACTTGAACGTCTCGAACCCCTTCAGGATTTGCTTCACCAGGTCGTCGGGCAGGGCGTGAGAGACTCCGAAGCACAATTTCGGGTAGTCGCCGAACGTGTGCAGCACCTTGAACTTGTCCTCGGTCAGCTTCACCAGCCCGCGCTTCTTCTCTTCCTCGGTCGGCTCACCGCGGGCCAGTTCGCGGGCCAGCAGGTCACTCGCCACGCACACGGCGTCGGTGTCCCCGTTCACCAGTTGGGCGAACGCCAGCTCGTACCGGCCGGGTTTGAGTACGGTGTAGTCCCGCTCCGGGAGCATTTTATGTTCGTCGTAGAGCTGCACGAACGGCGCCTTCGCGCTCGAGTGGCTCGACATCCCGGAGACGGTCAGCCTCTTCCCCCGCAGGTCGCCCATACCTTTCGCCGTGCTGTTCGCCGGCACCAACACCTTCACCTGATACGTGAACTTGTTGTCCTTGTCGGCCGGCACCACCAATGGGCGGAAGCCGGCCGTGTTGACCGCCTGCCGCACCTGCCCGGTGGTGAACGCGGTGATGTGCAGCTTGCCCTCGCTGAGTGCGTTCAACTGCGAGCCGAACGACTTCACCACCCCCACGTCGTCCTCCACCTCCCGCCCCTCCTCGCTCGGCGGCGGGGTGGCCGCGAACCCCGGCGGCGGGGGCACCTGGGGCACCTTCTTCAGGTACTTGCACGGCAAGCCGGTCGCCTGGCTCATGTGCGCCAGAAACGCCTTCCACGTCTCCTCGTCCTTGTCCGGGTTCGGGCCGGGGATTTCGCAGAAGTACAGTTCCTTCGGCCGCTTCGCGTTGGCCGGCCTGTCGGCGATCAGGTCGCCGTCGGCGTCCTTGTACTTGCTCGCGTCGAGCGCCCCGTGCTTCTCCGCGGCCAGCACATACCCGTTCAGCACCTTGCCCTGAAACGGCGGCTTCTGGTTGAGGAAGTAGAACACCGCGAACACCACCCCGGCGGCCAGGATGAGCAGCCCGGGGATGACCAGCCCGGCGAGCGGCGAGCCGGACGGCTTCTTGGCGTCGGGCGGCGGGGCGGGCGTGTTCGGCGTGGCTTCGGCCATGATGATCCCTCGGAGGCTGCTGTCGGTGTATCGAGCCGCCTGAAACCCGGCGCGAGGAAATTGTGAAGTGATCGGGGCAGTCAACCGCCCTTTCCCTTTTCGCCGGCGGGCGGATACAGTCTTCATCACCAAACTTCCTCACCGCCCTCGACACGCTTGCCATGACCCACCGGATGACCGTCCTCGCCAGCGGCAGCGCCGGCAACGCCACGCTCATCCAGGGCGACGGGTTCGGCCTGCTGGTCGATTGCGGTCTGCCCCCTCAAGAGTTGACCGCCCGGTTGCAGGTGGTCGGGGCGAGCTGGCAGGCGGTCCACGCGGTCGTCATCACCCACACGCACACCGACCACTGGAACCGCTACACCCTCGAACACCTCCGCCGGTTGAACATCCCGTTCTTCGCCCACGCCAAACACCACGACGCTCTGACCGCTCACGCCGCTTACGGCCCGCTGTCGAAAGCCGGCCTCACGCACGACTACACACCCGGCGAACCGCTCACCCTCGGCGGCGGGTTGCGCCTCCGAGTGGTGCAGGTGCCGCACGACAGCGACCCCACGTTCGGCGTGCGGGTGGACTACGCCGGCGACGGCGGCGGGTGGGCGGTCGGGGTGTCGTCGGACCTGGGGACCGTGCCGGACGGGTTGTACGACCTGTTCGCCGGGGTGGACGTGCTGGGGCTGGAGTTCAATCACGACGAGATGATGCAGCGGACCAGCCGTCGCCCGCGGTTCCTCATCGAGCGGGTGCTGGGCAACTCCGGGCACCTGTCGAACGTGCAGGCGGCCGAGGCGGTGCAGCGGTTCGTCGCGACGGGCGATCTGCAAGCGGTGGTGCAGCTTCACCTGAGCCGGGACTGCAACACGGCGGAACTGGCCAACGCCGCGGGGCGGGCGGCGGTGTCGGGCACGAACACGGAAGTCATCACCGCGACTCAGTGGCACCCAGCGGCGAGCGTGCCGCTGACGCCGCGTCCGCCGAGGGCCGCCCGTCCACCGGTTCCGCGACCCGTCCGCCGGAGCGTGCAACCGCACCTGCCGGGGATGGGGCCGGAAGCGGGGTGAGCGGGGTGCGAGAGCAAAGGCGCGAGTGCGGGAAGGGGCTCAGAATTGACCAGGCTCGCTGTCGCTCGCCGCGAAGAGACATTCCTCATCCCGACTTGAGCGACAACGAGCCTGGACCGCTCACTCCTCGTACCACCGCAGCAGCACCCACTCGATCAGCCAGCCGAGCACGTTCAGCCCGGCGTCGTTCGTGTCCCGCCACGGGTCGAACTCGCTCACCGACACGCCGATCACGTTCCCGTCGAACGCCGCGTCCAGCAGCTTGAGCGCGAGCAGGGGCGACAGGCCGAACGGCAGCGGGTGGTGGACCGCCGGCACGTTCGCCGGGTCGAACACGTCCGCGTCGATGTCGATCCACACCCGCTTCGCCCCCTCCGCCCGCTTGCGGACCTCCTTCGTGAACCGCTCGATGTCGTTGGCGATGGCAAGGCTGCTGTACGCGGCGCTGAACCGCGTGTTGATCTCCCCCGGCGTCAGGAACAGGTCGCGGTGACCGACGCTAATGATCGGCGGCAGGTCGGTCTCGGCGTGCAGCAGGAAGTTGCCGTTCGCCAGGTTGGCGGTGACGTTGTGCAACTGGTAGATGTCGAAGTGGGCGTCGAACTGGAACACCAGCGTGTCCGGGCCGAGTTCCTCGTACACCGGCAGCACACTCAGGTGGTTGCCGCCCAGCCACACCACCCGCTCGCCGTTGCGGAGGCACTGGCGGGCCGTCTGCCGGCCGATGTTCCGCCACGCCTGCACCGTCTTGGGCGTGTCGAACGCGAACTCCTTCACCTTCACCCGCCCGCGGTAGGCGTCGCACCGCGTCGGCCGCGTCTCCTGGCGGTTGTCGTCGAGGAGTTCCCGCACGAACTCGCCCAACCGCTCCGCCCCGGCCCCGGTGCCCGCGTTCCCGAACAGGTCGAACGGGAACACGATGACCGACGCCTTCTGCCCTGCGCTCGACATGACGCCTCCCCTTCTGTGGCCGGGGCCTGTGACCCCGGCCCGGCCTCACAGAGGCCGGCTACAAAGACACGTTCACCCACCGCTGCTCGCGGTGACTCCGCAGCACCGCCTCGCACACCCGCACCTCATTGTGACCGTCCGCGAACGTCGCGTATAGGGGGGAACCAGCACCCCCGGCATGACTGCCGGGGTTCGCCAAGATGTCCGCGTACACGGCCTTGTAGAGTTGCTTGAACGTGTCCGGGAAGCCCTCGGCGTGCCCGCCGGGGTAGTCGGCGAACGGCCGCACCGCGGCGGCCATCAAGGACGGGTCGCGGACCAGCATCTCGTTCGGCCGGTCGCGGTAGCCCAGGTGTAGTGTGTTCGGCTCCTCGCTGTCCCAACTCGCCGACGCCTTCGCCCCCGCCACGTCGAACCGCAGGCCGTTTTTCCGCCCGGCCGCCACCTGCGACACCGTGAAGCTGCCCTTCGCCCCGCCCTTGAACCGCAACAGGATCGACCCGTAGTCCTCGGTGGTCACGCGGACCGGCATGACCGCCCGCGTGACCCCGGCACTGCCGCTGAACGTCTCGCTCCCGCCGGTCGGCCGGTGTCGGATCGGATGAACGGTGCTCAAGTCCGCCAGCACCGCCTCGACTTCCAGCCCGGTGGCGAAACAGACCGTGTCGATCCAGTGCGTGCCGATGTCGGCCACCGCCCGCAGTTCCCCGCCGTCCTCGGCCAGCACCCGCCAGTTGAAGTCGGTGTCGAACAGCAGCCAGTCTTGCAGGTATGACCCGGTCACGTGCAGCACGCCCCCGAGTGTCCCCGCCTTCACTCGTTCCCGTAGTTCCAGCACGCACGGGTAGAACCGCACGTTGTAGTTCACCGCCGTCACCACGTTCGACGCCTCGGCCAACCGCACCAACTCGGCGGTCTCCGCGGTGGTCATCGCCAGCGGCTTCTCGCAGACGACGTGCTTGCCGGCGGCAATGGCGGCCTTGCACTGCTCGAAGTGCAGACGGTTCGGCGACGCCAGGTGAACCACGTCCAGCGCGGGGTCGGCGAGCAACTGCTCGAAGCTGGCGTAACCGGTGGGGATGCCGAGCGCCTCCGCCGCCTCACGGCTCTTCTGGGCACTCGACCCGAGCACGCCGATCACGCGGTGGCCCAGCCGCCGGATCGCCTCGACGTGAACCGGTCCGATGAACCCGGTGCCGACGACGGACGCACAGAGCGTCTTCATGTTCAACTTCTCATCGTTCTTTCTGAAGCAGGCCCGACGGGGCGCCGATACAATCCGAGGATACGGCCGGGTCCGTATTGCGTCCCCACGTTGCGGAGGTTCCCGATGACCGACCTGAAACGGTGTGTGTGGGCGGTGACCATTACGGCGATGGCGGCGGGCGGGGTGTTCGCCCAAACGACGGGAACCGGGATTCAAGGCACCACGACCTCCGCCGGGATCCAGGGCGGCACCGGGGCTCAGGGCGGTAGCATCCAGGGCGGCACCGGGCAGCAAGGGGGCGCCGGGCAGCAAGGCTCCTCCGCCGGCACCGCCCCGACCATCACCAGCACGTCCGGCGGGTTCAGCAACAGCGTCGTGCAGCCGTCCAACATCGTCTCCCCGTACTTCGCCAACCCGTCGTACCAGGGGGTGGCGTCGTCGTCGGCCACCGGCACAGCCATCACCGGCCCCGGCGGGTTCGGGACAGCCCTGTTCGGCGGCACCGGGACGTCCGCGAGCGGCACCGGCGGGCGGGCGACCAGCGGGGCGCGGAGTGGCACCACCGGCGGTCTGGGCACCACCGGCGGCGCCCGCACCAGCAGTAGCTTGGGCACCACCAGCGGCCTCGGCGGTACAACCAGCGGCCTCGGCGGTACAGCCGGGCGAACGACCGGCGGACTCGGGGGCACCACCACCGGCGGACTCGGGGGCACCACCGGCGGACTCGGGGGCGGTTTGGGAGGAGCGACCGGCGGCACTCGCGGCACCGGCGGCACCGGCGGGACGAACTCCACCTCACAACAACTGAGCACCGGCCGGTCCATTGCCTACACTCAGTCGCTCCGGTTCGGCGTCGCCCCGCTCTCCGCCCCTCAACTGCAGGCCGACGTGCAATCGGCCATCTCCACCTCCTCCACCCTGAGTAGCGTGAACGGACTCCAGGTGACGGTGATGGACGGCGGGCTGGTCGTGCTGAAGGGGAAGGTGGCCGACGAGGACGAAGCCAAGCTGGTGGAGGGGATGATCCTGCTCACGCCGGGGGTGAAGGGCGTGCAGAACGAGCTCCAGTTCCCGAAGCCGTAACCAAAGTACTCCGCACCCTCCGGGTGCGGTCTGTCGAACCGCACCCGGAGGGTGCGGAGTACTTTCCGGCATACAATGCCTCGTGTCCACCGCCGCGGGCGGGTCGCCCACACCGGCGGACCCGCCCGCGGTTT
>JANNDF010000044.1:0-3194 GCA_031387445.1 Planctomycetia bacterium | reverse complement strand
CTCCTCACGCCGCTCGGCTCGCCAATCAACTTGTCACTCATCCAACATCCGGATTCGCTTCTCGTGCCGGCCGCCGTCGAACGGGGTGGACAGCCACGTCCGCACGATGGCTTCAGCGGTCGCCTCGTCAGTCAGGCGTGCTCCCAGGCTGATGACGTTGGCGTCGTTGTGCCGGCGGGCCAGTTCCGCGACTTGCACGCTGTAGCAGAGGGCACACCGTACGCCCTTCACGCGGTTGGCACAAATCGCCTCGCCGTTGCCCGACCCGCCGAGCACGATGCCGCGGTCGCACTCGCCGCGGGCCACCGCCTCCGCCGCCGGCCGCACGAACGTCGGGTAGTCGCACGCCTCCGCCGAGACAGTGCCGAAGTCCACCGGCTCGTGCCCGAGTTCGGTGAGCAGCACTTTCAGCCGCTCTTTCAGGGTAAAGCCGGCGTGGTCGGTGCCGAGTGCGATTCGCATGGGCGTGTCCGGAGAGGGGCGTGCGAAGCCACCATACCGATTCGCCCTCACTTGCCCAGCCGCACCTTCACCTCGAACTCGCCCTTGCTCGCGCCGTAACTGCTCGGCGCGATCACCAGGTAGAGTCGGCCGGTGTCGCCCGCTTTCGGCACCGAGAGCTTCTCGCCGATCTTGAACAGCGGGCCGGATGCACCGATCCGCCCGTACAGCGCGCCGGATGTGTACAGCGGGCCGTACCCTACGCCGCCGGGTTGGAGTCCGGGGCCTCGCCCGCCTGGGGCAATGAAGCTGTGGTCCACCAGCCCCTGCCCCGGTCCCGCCACCTGCGTGCCCCCGCCGTTCGGCCCGAACACGAACTGCTTCGGATTGGCCGCGTGTAGGTCGATCTTGCCTGTCGCGCTGACCTCGATCGCCTGCCCTTTCTCCACGTCCAGTCCGGTGTCGAAGAACGTCTTCCACCCCACCGCCGCGTATTTGCCCGCGTCCAGCGGGAAGGTGCCAATGAACCGCCCGCCGATCGGCCGCATCTCTCGCACGTACACCAGCTTCACCGTCGTCTCGCCGAAGTATTTGCTCGTCGCCTTGAAACTGTCCGACGTGATCTTGCCGCGGATGGTCATGTCGTCGGTGGTAATCACGTCCTCCATCACCGGGTCCGATTTGTCGTCCGGCAGGGTGGCGGTGATGGTCTTCAGGACGGCGGCGCACCGCTCGGCCACCTCGGGCACACTGTTTTGCGTGCCGGCCTTCACCAGGGGAATGGCGTACTCGCCGATGCCGACGAGCGACTTCTGCGCCGCCTCGCGGGTGCGGAAGTCGGCCGAACCGAGGTCGTCGAGCGCCCGCCGCACCTTCGCTTCCACCCCCTCCGGGTAGCGGAACCCCATCTCGATTTTCCGCGCGTCGGCGAGTGGTACGGTCATCGGGCCGAACTTGGTTTTCACGGTCACCGCCGACACGCCGACGGTCAGCCGCACCACGCTGCCGTCGTCGAACCGGCACTCGTACTCCGGCTCCGGCGGGGCGGTCGGCTTGTCGTCGGCCAGGGCCAGCGATGCAGCGACGAACACAACCAGTGCGAGCAGGCGGCGGGTCATGGGTCGGCTCCTCCGTCGGGCGGCCCGATTGTACCCGCGGCGGGCGGGCGAACCCAACCGCTCGTTACGTCCCGGTTTTCTTCATTTGCCCCACGCGGGCGGAAACGGTAGCCTGCCGGGGTGGACTGACCCCGCCCCACACCACTTTCTCAGGTTCCGCAATGCCCTCTCGCCTGCCCCTGCTCGCCCTGCTGCTGTGTGCCTGCGTTCCCCAACCCCCAGCCGTCGCCGACGACTGGGCGCGGTTCCGCGGGCCAAACGGCACCGGCGTGGCCGACCCCGCCACCCCCACCCGCTTCGCCCTCACCACCGACCTGGCGTGGATGACCAAACTGCCCGGCGTCGGCCACGGGTCGCCCATCGTCGTCGGCGACAAGGTGTTCCTCCAGGCGGCGAGCGAGGACGGGGCCACCCGCTCGCTCCTCTGCCTGAGCACCGCCGACGGCAAACTCCTGTGGGAGAAGAAGGTGATCGAGGGCAAGGCGGGCAAGATTCACAAGAAAAGCTCCAACGCCTCGGGCACCTCGTGCAGCGACGGCGAGCGGGTGTTCAACGTGGTGTGGGACGGCACCGGTCTGACGATGACCGCCCACGACCTGAAAGGGAACGAGTTGTGGAAGAAGGGGCTGGGCAGCTTCGCCAGCCAGCACGGGTTCGGGCACTCGCCGATCACCGTCGGGGGGGTGGTTATCTTCAGTTACGACCAGGACGGGGCGGCCGAGTTGGTGGCCCACGACGCCAAGACGGGCGAGCAGAAGTGGCGGGTGGAACGGAAGCCGCACCGGGCCAGCTATAGCACCCCGTTCCTGATCGAGAAGGACGGCAAGCCGGCCGAACTGGTCGTCGCCACCACCACCACCATCGACAGTTACGACCCGGCGACGGGGAAGGTGAACTGGACGTTCACCGTGCCGTGGGCCGACCCGAACAAGAAACTGCGGGCCATCGGCCAGCCGGTGCTGGCCGGCGGGAACGTGGTCATGTTCACCGGCGACGGGGACGGCAGCCGGGCGATGGTGGCGGTGAAGGCGGACGGGAAAGGGGAACTCGGCAAGGACGGGCTGGCGTGGGAACTGAAGAAGGGCACCCCGTACGTGCCCGGCGGCCTGGTGTACGAAGACCACCTCTACTGGGTGACGGACGACGGGCAGGCGGCGTGCGCCGACCCCAAAACGGGCAAGGTGAAGTGGACTGACCGGGTGCCCGGCCTGAAAGGGGTGTCGGCCTCGCCCATTCTGGTGGGGGACACGGTGTTCGTGGTCGGCGAGGACGGCAAGGCGGCGGCGTTCAAGGCGAACCCGAAGGAGTTGGGCGAGGTGACGAACTCGACCGTCGGCGAGCCGGTGTTCGCCTCCCCCGCGGCGGCCGGCGGCAAGCTGTTCATCCGCGGCGGCACGCACCTGTTCTGCATCGGGAAGAAGTGAGCCGAACTGGCGAACCCCGGCTGTGATGCCGGGGGTGGCGAATCCAATCACCCCCGGCATCACTGCCGGGGTTCACTCTGCCCGAACCCGCCCGCTTGCGACCGTGTCCTTCCGACGCACCCGGAAGGGCAAGCCGATTGGCGACGGCCCCCGTCTCGAAAACGGGCGAGCGAGAGCCTTGTGGGTTCGACTCCCACCCCTTCCGCTGACT
>JANNDF010000043.1:0-7231 GCA_031387445.1 Planctomycetia bacterium | reverse complement strand
GAACCCCGGCAGTCATGGCGGGGGTGCTTCACCGACAAAGCACCCCCGGCGTGACTGCCGGGGTTCGCCCAGAATGTTTACCCCACGTCGGCCGACAGGCTCTCGAGAACCGACTCTTCAACACCCGCGGTCAGCGCCTCGCCGGTCGTCGTTTCCAGGCTAAGTTGCCACTCGACCGCCGGGTCGTGCAGGGCGTTGATGTCGGTCGCGGTGAACCGGAATTCGACCCACCGCACGAGCCCGATCAGCCGGTCGGTCACCCGCTGCGACAGGTACTCGCCCACCACCTGATGCCCGGCGGACGAACTGAGCACCAGCCGCCCGTCGCACACCGCCTGCCGCAACTCGCCGCCCGTCCGCCCGCGGGCGGTCAGCCACACCGCCGCCCGCACCCGCCCGTGGCCGGGCATGAGCCGTTCGTACCAGTTCAGTTCACGTTGCACGTCCGACCCGCGGGCACAGCGGCTCAGCTCTTGCACGCGGAACCAGACCGTCTGGCGGTCCTCGAACACCACCGACAGGTTCGCCCCGAGGGTCACCCGCCGGCGGTCGGCCAGGTGGCGGTGGGCGGCTTCGACCGACTGCGACTTGGTGGCACGGAGGGCGGACACGGCCGGCGAACCGGGGCGGGGCGAGGTCGTGCGGGTCATGGCTCACTCCGGGTCGGGGGAGGGGTGGCTTCACACGGATGCACGGCCGGGACACCCTTGCGAGGCGAGTCTGGAGTTCTCCGAATGAGTCGAGACCGCACAGGCCGTTCACACAGAAGTATCATCACCGACGCGCCGCCCGAAATGGACAGTGGGCGGCGGAATACTCCAAACCCTCACACCGGTGGCGGCTGAAAAATGAGATCGCCGCGACAACTTTGCCGCGGCGGGGGTGAATCTCGGGAAAATGCGTGGGCCTTTCAGTCTAACCCGCCGAGGGCTTCGAGTGCCTCCTGACGGGTCTCGTACAGTGCCCAGATGGTGTCCAGGGCGGTCGTCTTGAGCAGTTCGCGGATGCGGCTGTTCACCCCGCTCAGAATCAACTCGCTCCCCTGTTGCTTGGCGATCAGGTGCAGCCGCAACAGTAGGGTGATGAACGCCGAGCCGAAGTACCGCACGCCGGCCAGATCGACGATCACGTTGGACGGCGGGTCTTCTTTGAGCGGTGACAGGAGCATGGCGGCCGCCGGCTGCATCAGGCTTTCGGGCAGTTGCTCCACCTCGGGCGAGGGGATGACCACGGCCACGTCGCCGTGCCGCTTCACCTGGAAGAATTCGTCGGCCAGCAACGCTTCAGAGCGGACCATGTCTCGGAGTCTCAATGACGGGTGATGTGAGCAAGGAAGACAGTACCCCACGGGGCGGGGCGACGCAAGGAAATGCCGCGGCCGGGGCGAAGTCTTACACGCGGCGGGCCGATTGGCCCGCCGCCGGCCGGCGTCACTTGTCCGCGGCAGGTTTGGCGGGGGTGCCCTCGGCCAGGCACATCTCCAGCGCCTGCTCCATCTCGCCCGGCTTGAACCCGAACGGCCCGCGGCCGCTCTTGTACGCCACCTTCCCCTTCGGGTCGATGACGTACAGCCGCGCCGGCATGCCGCTGTACGCGGTGCCGGCCGGGTCGGTGATGCCGTCCACCGCCAGCGTCAGACTCGGGTTCAGCAGTTTCTTGAACTGCTCGCACACGTCCACCCGCTCGGCGTAAGTGGTCGGCTGCTTGGCAGTCACCCCCACCTTGCTGTTCTGCTCCATCTTCCACCCGTCCGTCGGGTGGGCCTCCCGCACGTACACCATCACGAACGTGGCCGAGTCGGCGTGCCGCTTGGCCACCGCCTCCACGTCCGGGAACAGGCTGCGGAACGGCCCGCAGGTGAAGTTGCCGAACACCAGCACCACCGGCTTGGTGCCGGTCAGCTTCGAGAGTTGCACGGTGTCCTTGCCGTCGGGCGTCTTGAGGGTGAAGTCGGGGGCGGTGTCGCCCACCTTGGGCCCCTCGCTCATGGAGCCGATCTCGTTGCCGAACAGCCCCTTCACCAGCGTGGGAATGCTCGGCGCGTCGCCGGGGGCGAACCCCGACGGCCCGCGGGGGATCATCGCACGGCGGAAGTCGTCGGCGGTGAAGTGGTCGCCGTCCTTCGCCAGCCGCTTGAACAGGGTGTCGAGTTCCTCCCGCGTCAGACGCCCGTCGCCGCTCTGGTCCATGCGGCGGAAGAGCTGGTTGAGCATGCCCGCCCGCATCACGTACGGGCTGCGGTCGGACCAGTCGAGGTCGGCCGGGGTGATCTTGCCGTCGCCGTCGCGGTCGAGGGCGGTGAACCGCGCCGCCGGGCCGAAGAACTGCTCCTTCGTGATCGCCTCGGCCTTCGCGTCCAGCTTGCTCCGCTCGGTCAACCATTTCCAGGTGTACCGGCTCTCGGCCGGCTTGAACCAGCCGTCGCGGCCGTCCAGTTGCGACCCCCGCAGGATGGCGATGAGCATCTTGGTGGACTCACCCCGCGGCTCCGGGTACTCCTTCTCCAGTTGCTCGGCCAACTTCGCCGCCGTCTCCTTGTCGGTCAGTTTCTCCACGTCCACCCCTTCGGGCAGCTTGAGCGGCTTGGCCGGCTTCGGCGGGGCCGCGGTGTCGCCCTTCTCCACGGGCAGCCCGGCCGCCTCGGTGATGCGGTCGAACGACGCCCGCACGGTGACGTAGTTGACGAGTTGCGTCACGTCCCGCGGGCCGACCCGCTTCACCGCCTCGTCCACGTCGGCGTCGGTCAGCACCACCGGCGAGGCGGCCAGTTTCTTCACCAGGGTGAACTGCGCCCGCTCCGCCGCGGTGAACCCCTTCCAGTCGCCATCCAGCGCGTAGATCTGATCGTCCGACAGGCCGAGCGCGAGTAGCGACTCCTTCGCCAACCCGACGGCGTACCACGCCCGGTCCTGCCGGGCGATGATCCAGCTCACCTGCGCTTTCACCAGCGGGGTCAAATCGCCCTTCAGGTCGGCGGTCAGTTGCGACGCCACCCGCCCCTTGCCCTGGTCGTTCGCCAGCAGCCGCACCCACTGCGGCATCGCCCCCTTGCCCCAGTCGGCGAACACTTCGCGGGCTTTCTCCTCACTCGCCAGCGGCAGGCGGGCGGTCCGCTTGGCGGCGGCGGCGAGTGCCTTCTCGACGTCTTCCCGCGGCTCCAGCGGCGGGCGGGTGAACAGCGTTTTCCCGGTCGGCTTCCCCTTGTCGTCCTTGTCCAGTACCGCCACCTTGCTCTCGGCCTGCTTGTACTTGTCTGCGGTCGGCGACAGGTAGGAGTGTTTCTCGGCCGGCTGCTCGCCGCGCCCGCCACCGCCGCTCGCGCTCTGCGGCACGCCGGTCCCCTCCTTCCAGCGGTTGATGGCGTTGTTCCCGGCCATGCTCAGGACCATCTCCAGAATCTGCTCGTCCTTGTAGTGCTTCCGCAGGGCGTCGATGTCGGCGTCGGCCAGCGTGTGCGGCTCAAAGGTGAACTTGCGGGCGAAGGCGAACGCGGCCTGCTGGGCCGGCGGGAACTGGCTCCAGTCCGAATCCAGCGCGGCGATCTGGTCTTCCGTCTGCCCGGCGCGGAGCAGCTTGCTCTCCTGGTGCCCCTGGCAGTACTGGCAGTTGTTGGCGCGGCAGACGATCCAGAAGAGTTGCACCTTGAATGTGTTGTCCAGCGTGCCGTCGCCGCCGAACCCGAACGCCCCGCCGCCGCCGGTGCGGGTCTCCCCGCCCATGTAGTGGTATCGCAGGCGGGCTTCGTACCCCGTCCCGCGGTCGCCCAGCTTCGCCTTGTCGGCGTCGGTCAGGTCGGGCAGGGGGATGCGGGGCTTCCGCTCCTTCATCTCTTCGATCAGCTTCTTCATCTCCGGCCGGGTGGCCGGGGTCGGCCGCGGGTCGTCGGCCGGAAGAGCGAGGCTGGTGGCGAGGACCGCCACCAGCGGGAGAGTGAATCGCATCGCACATCCTCGGGGAGGTTACTTGGTCGGTTTCGCACCGGGCATGGCCCGGAACGGGTTGTCCTGTTCGAGCGGCAACTGGAAGGCGTCGGCCACGGTCGTCATGTAGTGGCAGCGGGCGGCCCACCAGATCACCTGCCACGCCTTCTCCTGGCCCGTCTCCTTCTCCAACTTGTTCACGTCGGCGTCGGTGATCGCCCACGGCTCGGTCGCCTGCTTGCGGATGAAGGCGTAGGCCGCCTTGTCCGCCGCCGTCTCCCCGCCCGCCGCCAGCGTGCGGGTCTTCTCGGCCACCGTCTCGGCGCTCATCCCCGCGACCGCGAGGAGCATTTCGCAGTGGCCCATTCAGTAGAAGCAGTTCAGCGCGTCGGTCACCACCCAGAAGATGGAGTTGCCGGACACCCCGTCCAACCCCGACTCCTGGCGGAAGGCGTTGGCCGTGTCGAACCAGGCGTCGGTCAGTTCCGGCTGGTAGCCGTAGCAGACGCGGCTCCAGATGATGCCGTTCTGCCACAGGGCCGGGTGGTCCTTGCCCAGTCGTTTGGTTACGTCCTCGTTCGTCGGCACGGCGATGCGGCCCGGCCGCTTCTTCTGCTCGTCCAACTTCGTCCGCGCCTGCGTCCAGTCGGCGGTCGGTTCGGTCTTCGCCTTCAACTCCGGCGGGTCGATCGGTTTCCCGTGGGCCGCGGGTTTGGGCCGGCCGAACTTGACCGTCACCGGCGCGGGCACGCCCCCCGGCTCCGGCGACACGTTCAGCGCGAGCAGCACCCGGTCTTGAAAGCCGGCGTGGGCGAGCAGGGCGACGAGGGCGACCACCCGCTCGTCGCCGAGCAGATCGACCAGCCGTTTCACCTCGGCGTCGCTCACCCGGCTGGCGGCGAGCATCATCCCGCGGGCGAAGGCGGCCCCCAGGCGGTCCACCTCGGGCAACTTGTCCGGCGCCTTCATCAGCCCAGCGAGGTCGGCGGTGGGGCCGCCCACCCGACGGTAGTCGGCTTCGGCCATCGCCTTGGCGTACACGCAGCGGTTGGCGTCCGCGGCGGCCCACCGCACGACGGCGCGGAAGCGGGCGTCCAGCCGGTCGCCGGTGCGGTGAGCCGCGTCCACTTCCAGCATGCGGGCGGCGGTGATCGGCTGCCAGCCGGCCATCGCCCGTGCCCACACGGGGAGCGGTTGGGCCTTTTCGGGTGCGTCCGGCAGTTTCTTCCACGCCACGTCGTTGGCCAGCGGGGTGAGCCGCGGGGTTGCGTCTGCGGCCACGGCAAGCTCTCCGATGGTCAGTGAAAAAACGCAGACGGCGAGAACGTGTCGGGTCATCCGGGGTCCTCCGAGAAGAAGTGTGGGGGACGGGCGCACGCCGGCGCGCGTGAACGGGTCACGCGACGGGGGTGAGTGCGCCCAACGGCGGAGGTGCGATCAGCCCCTGGGGGGGTGGAAAATGCCGGCCGGGTGGCCGTCGGCGGGGAGGGGATTGCGGAGCGACAGGCCACAGTTCGGCTCGGTGTCGCCGGGTCGAGTGTCCGGTAAAACGGCGTCGGTCGAGACGGGTTTGGGTGTTGCGGGAGTGGTCGGCCGGTTCACCGGCGGAGGCGGCGCCTTCAGGGTACAGTTCGGCCCCGAACACGTCGGCGGTGCGGGTGGTGTGGGGGTGGACTCGGCAGCGGTGTGGCCCGCCTTCGCCGACAGTACGACGACGTGATCCCCGCACCCGGCCCGTGCCCCGCCCGTCCAGCACCCGACCACGAGCAGCACGGCGAAGCCGGCGACCCGAATCGCGAACGTGTTACCAGCCGGGAGAGTGGGCATGGCACGAGTCGGAAGCGGACTACGACTACTGTTATCCGATGCGCGACCGGCCCGCAAGCCGCCGGTTCCGATTCCCTTCTTCCTGTTGAACCGGAACCGTTCTCACCTGCGGTCGCTCACGCTCCCGGCTCGCCGAGTTGGGCGAAATCGTGCCAGAAGCCGGGGTACGTCTTGGCCACGCAGCCGGGGTTGCGGATCACCACGCCGGGCACCTTCAGCCCAACGAGAGCCAGGCTCATGGCCATGCGGTGGTCGTTGTAGGTGTCCACAGCGCAGCCGGTGAGCGGGCGGGGGGTAATGCGGAGGCCGTCGGGGAACTCTTCGACTTCCGCACCCAACTTCCGCAGCTCGGTGGCAACGGCGGCGATGCGGTCGGTTTCCTTGTGGCGGATGTGGGCGACGTTGCGGATGGTGGTCGGCCCGTCGGCGAAGCAGGCCACCGCCGCCAGTGTCATGACGGTGTCACTGATGGCGTTCATCTCGGTATCGATGCCGCGGAGCGGGCGGCCATGAATCGTAATGCCGTCGTCGCGGTACTCGACTTCACACCCCATCTGTTGCAGGCAATCGACAAACTTCACGTCGCCTTGAAGCATGTCCCGCTTCATCCCGCGGACGGTGACACTTCCTTCGGTGATCGCCGCCGAAGCAAAGAAGTACGACGCGGCCGAGGCGTCGGGTTCGATGGGGTAGGTGGCCGGAGTATGGGATACGGAATCGGACTGCACCTCGTATTGCCCACCGTGATACTGGATGATCGACAGCCGCCACACGTTCATCATCCGCACTGTCATGTCCACATAGGGTTCGGAAACCAACTCACCATCGACTTGGAGCCAGGTGTCGCGAGGGGCGAACGCCGCCGTCATGAGGAGAGCGCTTAAAAATTGGCTGCTGATACCGGCACGAACTATGAGCATTGGCATGTCAGCGGTCGGCCACCCCTTGCTGCGGATAGTGATCGGCGGGCAACCAGTGCCTGCCTCGCTGGCTGCATCCACGCCGATTTGTCGCAGCGCATCCAGCAAATCCTGGATCGGCCGCTCACGCATCCGCGGCACGCCGTCGAGCCGGTATGTCCCTTCCCCCAAGCTGACCATCGCGGCGAGGAACCGAACGGTGGTGCCCGAGTTGGCGACGTACAGGTCGGCGGAGGTAGCGGGGATGATGCGGCTCGACGTGTTGCGGTGGACGGTCACGGTGGAGGCGGTCCAATCGGCATCGATGTGATAGCCGAGCTTTTCCAGGCACGCCACCATCACTTCGGTGTCTTCGCTGAACAGAGCGCCGGTGAGCGTACACGCCCCGTTGCGACTGCACAGCGCCGCCAGCACGAGCGCGCGGTTGGTGATGCTCTTGCTGCCCGGCACGGAGACGACGGCGTGCGGCGGGCGGGCGAGCGGGGTGATCGGCAATTCGGCGGGGTAGTTCATGGGGGAAGTTTATTCCGGTTTGCCGCGAGGCACCGCCGAGCACGCTCGGCG
>JANNDF010000030.1:0-12486 GCA_031387445.1 Planctomycetia bacterium | reverse complement strand
GGTTGCGTTCATCAACCGGCGGCTCACGCCGCTCGGCTCGCCCTGATCGCCCCCCAGCAACACCCGCCGACCGACGCCACTGGCTACCCGCGGCGGCCACCTTACCGCACCCCGCCCGCTCGCAACCCCGACCGGGCACCACCCTCCGAGTGAGGACTTCCCATGACCCGCGTTCGCTTGCTCCGCCGCTGGCTCGCCCCCGCCGCCGTCGCCGTCGCCGCCCTCGGCGTGGCCGCGTGTGGCAAACCGACCACCAAATCGACCACCACGACCGGTCCCGCGGTCGCCATCGGCGGGCCGTTGTACCCGCCCGCGGCCGCGGCCGTCGTCGCCACCCAGGCGGCCGGGCCGGAGCCGATCGTCGCCTCGCAAGGGCAGGTGCAGTTCGACGAGACCATCACCCTGTCGGCCGAGGTGGACGGCAAACTGGAACTGGTCGCCACCCCGCTCGAAGACGCCGTCAAGCTGAACCTGGCGTACGCCAAAGACCCGGACCGACTGCTCCCTCACCCGCGGAAGCCGGAGTGGAAGCACGTTCGGCTGGTGGACACCGACGTGGTGAAACAGGGGCAGGTGCTGGCCAGCCTGGACAACTCGCAAGCGGTGCTAGAGAAAGACTCGCTCGTCGCCTCGGCCGATGCCGCCAAGAAGGCGCTCGAGCAGTCCGAGGGGTCGCTGAAGGAGTACGCGGGGGTGGTGGAGCGGTTCGAGAAACTTCCACCGGGGTCGGTGTCCGAACTGGAAAAGGTGCGGTACCGCATCGAGTACGTGCAGGCCAAGGTGACCAACGCCCGCCTGTTCCAGGAGTACGTGAAGCTGGTCGGCGACCTGGCGAAGGCGACCGACCGCAAGCAGCGGCACGACGTCCTCTGCCCGTTCGACGGCAAGGTGGTGCGGGTGCTACGGCCCCGCGGGGTGGTGGTGAAGGCCGGCGAGCCGATCCTGGAAGTGCAGAACACCGGCCGCTTCCGCGTGGAGGCGAAGGTGTCGCAGGAGGTGGCGTTCGAACTGGAGACCAAGCTGCCCCTGCCGGTGAGCGTCGAGCCGGTGCGGGTCGTCCGCCCCGAGCCGTACACGGCGAACCACCGCCAGGAGGTGACCGGGTTGGCCGTCTTCAGCGCCGCCGGCAGCAAGCCGCGGCCGGTGGTGGTGTCGGCGTCGGCCGACGGCACGGCGAAGGTGTGGGACGCGACCGGCGAGACCAAGACGCAGCACGCCCTCCTGCACCCGTCCGGCACGGCCGTGCGGTGCGTGGCGGCAGTGGCCCGCGGGGAGTCGCGGGTGGTGGCCACCGGGGACAGCAACGGCAAGGTGCGGGTGTGGGACGTGTCCGACATGGCTCAACTGCCGACCAAACCGGCGCACGAGTTCGAGGAGGGGCACGGGCAAGGGGTCGGGGCGATGGCCTTCTCGGCCGACGGGCAGTACCTGGCGACGGCCGCCGGGCGGGACGTGATCGTGTGGGACGCGACCGGGAAGAAGAAGAAGTACGCCCTGCCGGCCGACCACCGGGACGACGTGAAGGCCGTCCACTTCACCCCGCAGGCCACGTTGGTGACGGTCTGCCGCGACAAGGCGATCCGCGTGTGGACGCTCGGCACCAGCGGGGCCAGCCTGCTCCGCACCCTCGACCACCGCTCGGGCGCGGTGGACGTGCTCGGCGTGACCGCCGACGGCGGGCGAGTGCTGTTCGACCAGAACGCCGGGCGGATCGACCTGGTCAACCTGGCCGATCAGAACGTGACGGGCAGCCTGCTGAACACCGGCAGCGGGCAGCGGTTCTCCGGGCTGGCCCTGTTCGGCCCGGACGGCAAGCAGGTGCTCACCGGCGCCGGCGACGCCGACGCGAAGGGGGAACTGCAACTGTGGGCGGTGTCCGAGTCCGGTCGCGGGGCCGAGCAGAAGCGGCTGGCCACGCCGGACCGCACGGCCGTCACCTGTGCCGCCTTCAGCCCCGACCCGGCGCACCGCTTCGTGGCCGTCGGCACCCAGACGGGCAGCGTTCACTTCTGGACCCTGCCGGCCGGCGACCAACTGGCCTTGGCCGGCAAGCTGGTGTCCGTCTCCCACCCGGACCAGACGACCGCCGTGCTGCGGGTGGAGGTGGAGAACCCCGGCGGCAAGCTGGACGCCCAACTGCAAGACCGCGGCACCGCTCGGCTGGTGATCGACCGCGCCTCCAGGACGCTGCCCCCCGGCCCGATGCCGGTGGTGCCCGCTCCAGCACCGGGGAAGATCGCGCTGCCTGCGGTGGTCGATCCGCTCGCCGGGAAGTGACGTCACATTGTCGGCGAACCCCGGCAGTCATGCCGGGGGTGCCTCCCCACTCACCCCCGGCATGACTGCCGGGGTTCACCCCGTTGACCTCACATGAGCACGCACACCGACGGACCCGTCGAGCGGCGGAAGCAGGTGCGGCTGAAGGTGCGGCCGGACCTGCAGCACGTCGAGCAGCGGTACGAGGGCAAGCGGTTCCACGTGGTCAAAGACCCCGTCTGCCTGCGGTACTACCGGTTCAACGTGCAGGAGTACTTCGTCTTCCAGTTGTTCGACGGCGGGCACTCGATGGAGGAGGTGCGGACGCGGTTCGAGGACGAGTTCCGGCCGCACCGCCTGGAGTTCCAGGACCTGGAAGCGTTCGCCCGCCAACTGGTGACGGCCGGGCTGGTGCAGCACGAGCAGGCCGGCACCGGCAAGCACCTGTTCCAGCGGCGGGCCAAGCAGCGGCGCATGCAGCGGTTCGCCGCCCTGTCGAACATCCTGTACTACAAGATCCCCGTCTTCGACCCCGACCGCCTGCTCACCTGGATGTTCAAGGGGCTGTGGTGGATCTTCACCTGGCCGTTCTTCTTCGCCAGCGTCGGCCTGATGCTGGCGGCCGTTGCCCAGGTAACGATCCACTTCCAGACCTTCTACGACAAGATGCCGGCGTACCAGGAGTTCTTCGCGTACAAGACCGTCCTGTACATGTGGATCAGCCTGGGCATCGTGAAGGTGATCCACGAGTTCGGGCACGGGTTGAGTTGTAAAGCTTTTAAGGGCGAGTGCCACGAGATGGGCGTCTTGCTCATGTGCTTCAGCCCGGCCCTGTACGCGAACGTGACCGACGCCTGGACGGTGGCCGACAAGTGGAAACGGATCATCATCAGTTTCGCCGGCATCTACGTCGAGCTGGTGATCGCCGCCCTCGCCACGTTCGTCTGGTGGTACACCCCGCACCTGCCGGTGGTGAACAACATCGCCATGTGCCTGATGGTCCTGTGCTCGGTCAGCACTGTGGTGTTCAACGCCAACCCGCTCATGCGGTTCGACGGGTACTACATGCTGGCCGACTGGCTGGAGATCCCGAACCTCCGCGACCGGGCGAACAAATACCTGAACAACCTGTTCCTGAGCAAGTGCCTGGGCGTCGAGACGCCGCCCGATCCGTACATGGCGCCCAGCCGCAAGGCGCTGTTCGTCGCCTACGCGGTGGGCAGTTGGGTGTACCGCTGGGTGGTCACGTTCGGCATCATCTGGTTCCTGAGCGGGTTCCTCGACCCGAAACTGAAGGTGCTCAGCCGGATGCTGGCGTTCCTGTCGCTGGCGTCCATGTTCATCTGGCCCGCTTTCCGAATGATCAAGAACGTCAACCAACGCGGGAGGCTGCCCGACATGAAGAAGAACCGGGTGTACATCACCCTGGCCGTGGCGGTGCTGGTGGTGCTGCTGTTCGTGTTCCTGCCGCTGCCCGTGTCGCGGGTGGTGGACGCCGGGCTGGTGGCCCTCGACCCGGCGCACGCCACCCCGCTCACCTTGCCGGATCGCAGCCAACTGCTGCGGGTGGAGGTGGCCGAGGGCGAGACGGTGAACAAGGGGCGGCTGCTGGCCGTGATCCGCAGCCTCGAGTACGAGACGCAGATGGACGAACTGTCGGCCGACGTCGCCGCCTACGAGGCGCGGGTGCGTCGGCTGAACGCCGAGGCCAGTTCGGCCGGCCCGGCCAGCCGCGACACCCTGAAGACCCAGGCCGAGCAGGCCGAGAATAAGCTGAACAGCTTGCTCCGCGAGCGGACCCGCCTGACCGAGCAGAACGCGAGTGTGACCCGGCGGGAAAGCCCGCGGGACGGGGTGGCGATGGGTGTGCCACGGAGTACCGACCTGGGCAAGCTGTACGACACGAGCGACCGCAACGGCCGCATCCTGCTCAGCATCGCCGACCCGGAGAAGCTGATCGTGAAGCTGCCGGTCTCGTCGATGACCTACCGCCTGTTGCAAGAGGATATGCCGAGCGGCGGCGAACTGGCGGTGGAGGTCCACGTGGCCGGTCGGCACGACCGGGTGTACACCGGCCGCATCCGCCGCCTGCCGCCGGTGACGGTGCAGGAGGGGCAACGGAACGGCGGCCCGCAGATCCCCATTCAGCTCACCCAGCGGGGCGGCGGGCCGCTGGCCGTCACGCAGGGTGGGGAGAACGGGCAGGAGGTGACGCCGGTCGCCCCGACCTACCTGGTGGAGGTGGAGATCCTCGATCCGGACGCCAGCGTCCGCCCCGGCACGCTGGTGCAGGTGAAGGTGTTCTGCCAGTGGCGGAGCGGCGGCTGGTGGGTGCTGCGGAAGCTGGCCGAAGCGACCGACGTGGGGCTGTACCAGTAGTGACGAACGCCGGCGACTTGGTGAACCCCGGCACGATGTACCTGTTCTCGTCCAACTTGTCGTCCACCGCGGCCAGGATCAGCGGCACGTCCGGGTGGGCGGCTCGTAGCCGCGCCACCCCTTCCGGCGACGCGATCAGCCCGACGAACTTGATCCGCCTGTTCCCCACCGCCTTCAGCAGTGCGATCGTCTCGACGGCCGACCCGCCGGTCGCCAGCATCGGGTCGAGGATGAGCAGTACGTCCACTTTCTCGCCGGTCGGCAGGTTTCGGTAGTACGTCTTCGGTTCCCAGGTGTCGTGATCCCGCTTCATGCCGACGTGCCACGCGCTCGCCTCAGGCAGCGCGTCGAGCATTGCGTTCGCCATGCCCAGCCCGGCCCGCAGCACCGGCACGATGCCTACCCGGTCGGCCAACTCGTGACACTCGGCCGTCACTAGCGGCGTGTCCACCTTCACCGCCCGCACCTTCACATCGCGGGTGGCTTCGTAGAAGAGGTACTGGCTGATCTCGTACACCAGTTCGCGGAACTGCGGCGGCGGGGTGTCCTTGTGCCGCAGGCGAGACAGCTTGTGCAGGATGAGCGGGTGGTCGGCGACGAACAGCATGGGCGCTCCTACTTCACATCCATCAGATAGATATCACTCCCGCCGTCGCGGGCCGACACGAACGCCAGCTTCTTCCCGTCCGGACTCCACGCCGGCGACGTGTCCTCGCCTTCCGACTTCGTCAGGTTCTCGGCGTTCTTGCCGTCGGCGTCCATCACCCACACATCCGAGTCGCCCGTCTTGCGGGACACGAACGCGATCCGCTTGCCGTCTGGCTCCCACACCGGCCACGAGTCCAGGTGGTCGCCCTCTGTCAACTTCGTCACCCCACTGCCGTCGGCCTTCATGACGTACACCTTCTGCTTCCCGCCCCGCCCGCTGGTGAACGCGATCTGCTTCCCGTCCGGACTCCAACTCGGGTGCAGGTCGCTCGTCACCTCGCTCGTCAGCCGCTTCTCGTCCTTCCCATCGCTCGTCACGGTGTACAGTTCCGGGTTGCCGTGGCGGGTGCTCACCCAGAGCACCAGCTTGCCGTCGTGGCTCCACCGCGGCGACTCCTCGAACGCCTTGTGCGGCACCAGCACCTTGTCGTCGGTGCCGTCGGCCGCACACGTTCGAAGGCTCAGCTTGCCGTCGGTCCCTTCCAGCTTGTCGTAAACGTACACGATCCGCTTGCCGTCCGGCGAGTAGTGGGCGTCGAAGTGTGGCTCCTTGTGATCCGGGAGCAACCGCTTCAGGTCTTTGCCGTCCACGCCGACGGTCCACAGGGCCATTTTTCCCTGGTGAATGCGGGTGAAGAGCAGCGCCTTGCCGTCGGGGGACCACTGGACGTGCTGTTTGAACGAGCCGTCGGACGTGACGCGAACCGGGTCGGCGGCGGCCGCGACACCGGCGGCGAGGAAAGCGACGAGCAACGAACGCATGGCACACCCCCCACGAGAGTGTACCGGAAAACGGGGCGAAACGGGAGACGGCGAGCGTGCCGACTGTGCCCTTGCCGAAGGGGGATGTGCGATCTAGAGTGATTCGACTCGGGGCGGTAGCTCAGTTGGTAGAGCGCTGCATTCGCATTGCAGAGGTCGGGAGTTCGACTCTCCTCCGCTCCACTTCACCCCCGCGGGCGGCCGCGGGGGTGTTTCATTTCCTGGCGATCAATTCCCAAGCCGCGGTTTCTTCCGCAACACCGGGAACAGTTGCCCGCCGAACCAGCCGCCCAGGGTGACGACGGCGAACACCACTGCGCCGGCGAGTGCAACTCCGGCCCCCGGCGACTCCAGTCCGGCGGTGTCCACCACATACACGACCGGCATCGGCGGGCCGTCGGGCAGGGTCGCACTGATGCTCGCCACCACCAGGCCGGCGGCCAGCCCGCTGATCGCCCCCTGCCGCCACCCGCGGCCTGTGGTCGCGCCCGACACCACCCCGGCGATGACGGCGACGAACGCGGCGATGATGGCGTCCGACCGGGCGGTCATGGTCAGGTTGTTGAACGTCCCCTGGGGCATCTTCGTCAGCCCCTGGCGGATCAGATCGGCGGCCAAAACCCCACACACGGCAACGGTCACGGCGATGACGGCCCGCACCCAGGCGATCGGCCGCCCGCGCTTCTGCCCGTCCGTCGTCTTCAGTTTGAACAGCGAGCTGTTCCGCGAACTGTCGGGCGGTTTCACCTCCACAGGCGGCGGCCAGACGAATCCGCCGACCACTGCGGCACACCCGGCGACCACCACCAGCACCCCGGCGGCCAGCAGTCGGGCCACGTCGAACGTCACGTGCGGGTAGGCGTCCACAGCCAGCCAGGCCACCGCCGAGACCGCCCCCACGCACGCTCCGGTGGAGAACGACCGCGGGCGGCCGGCCCCAGCCAGCACCCCGCCCACCAGCGTGCCCACGAGACGCAGTCCCAGTCCCAACCAGAGGGCCCAGTCGATGTCGGCGATGCCGACCGCCCCGGCGGCGGCGAACGCCCACTCCCACAATGCCAGGTGCAGGCCGAGGGCGACGAGCGAGCCGACGACGATCCGCCCGCCGAACCCAGGAGTGGTCGGCGCCGGCGGCGGGGTCGCGGCGTGTGGCATCGGCAGGAGGTCGGACGCCTCGCCCGGTGAGAGCAGACGGCTGCTGCACCGCGGGCACCGCGAGCTGGCGAGGTGTTGGGTGTTGCACCGCGGGCAGAACAGGTACATCGCTCACACCGTCGGCGTTCGGGCGAACTGAATGGCAGCCGAATCGTAGGACACGAATCACCGTCGCGCCGGGGCGTAAAATGGTGGCGATGGCCGAGTTCCAGATCGTCGGGGCGGGGTTGGCGGGCACCACGCTCGCGTGGGCGTTCGTCCGCCGCGGGCGGACGGTGAGGCTGATCGACCGTGAGCCGCCTACGACCACCTCCCGCGTGGCGGCCGGGCTGCTCACCCCGATTACCGGCAAAAAGCCGGCGGTGTCGTGGCGGTGGCACCAGTTGCGGCCGGCCGCGGAACGGTTCTACCGGCAGGTGGAAGCGACCACCGGGCGGACGATTTTCCACCACCGTCCCATTGTGCGGGTGATGACCTCGGACCAGGAACGGGAGGCGTTTCGGCGAAGCGAGTTCGCGGAACTGGTGTCGGACGTTGATCCGCCGCTGAACGCGGAGCGGGTGCCTCAACCGTTCGGGGCGATTCTCATGCCGACGGCAGCGCAACTCGACACGGTCAAGTACCTGGACGCCTCGCGGGAGCATTTCAGCCGACTCGGCATGTACGAGCGGGGCGAGTGGGACGGAAGTACGGGCAGTGAGGGCGTGACAGTGTTGTGTCAGGGGTATGTCAGTGGGGGGGCGTTCGCGTTGCCGTTCCGCCCGGCGAAGGGGGAGATCCTGACCGTTCGCATTCCGGGGTGGAACGCACCGCGGGCACTGAACCGCGGCGGCAACTGGCTGGCCCCGACCGCTACGCTCGGCGAGTACCACTTCGGCGCGACGTACTCGTGGGACCGTCTCGACTGCGAACCGACCGGAGTCGGCCGTGCGGAATTGACATCCAAGCTCCACGAACTGATCCACCTGCCGTTCGAGGTGGTCGGCCATTCGGCGGGCGTGCGGCCAATCGTGTCTGGGCAGCGGCCGGTGCTCGGCTGGCATCCGACGGTTCCCGGATTGGCCGTCTTCAACGGGCTGAGCAGCAAAGGGTCGCTGACGGCCCCATTCTTCGCCGACATGCTCGCCGCCCACTTGTGCGACGGCACACTGATTGACCCCGAAGTGGACGTGAGGACGCGCTCCTAACCATGAACATCCTCGTCACCGCCGGCAACACCCGCACCATGATCGACCGCGTGCGGTGCATCACCAACATCTTTACCGGCCGCACCGGGGCGCACATCGCGGCCGAAGCCGCCCGCCGGGGGCACCGCGTCACGCTGCTCACGTCGCACCCGGAAACTCTTGCCCCGACACCCGGACTCAGCGTGCGGGCGTATCACACGTTCGAGGAGTTGGAAACGCTGATGGCCCACGAGGTCATCTTTGGCGGATTCGATGCGGTCATTCACTCCGCCGCCGTCAGCGACTATCACACCGGCGGGGTGTTCGCGGCCAGTCAGCCGTTCGACGGCACGAACCTGCCACCGCTCACCGACGTGTCGGCCGGGAAGGTGAAGAGTTCGCACCCCGAAGTCTGGATCCGCCTGACGCCCGCCCCGAAGCTGGTGGACAAGGTGCGAGCCGAGTGGGGCTTCCGCGGGGTGCTGGTGAAGTTCAAACTCGAAGTCGGAGTAAGCGAGGACGAACTGCGGGGCATCGCCGAGCGGTCGCGGCAGCACTCGCACGCCGACCTGATGAGTGCGAACACACTCGACGAGGCCGGCGAGTGGGCACTCGTCGGCGCCGGCGATTACACGAAAGTGCCGCGAGTGGCACTCGCGGCCGAGATCATCACGCGGGTCGAGGGGTTGCATGCCACCGCAATCACTCCCCCGATATTGCCAACCGCATGAGGTAGCCGTCCCCCGACGAAAAGATCAGCACATCCCTCGGAAGTTCTCCGCCGACCATTGCCTCCCACTTCTTCTTCTGGGCACCCGTCAACACCCCCAACGCTTTCTCCTTCACCCCGTCCACAAGTGCGGCGTACTGACGCACGACCAGCATCCCATCCTTGGGGAGCGGCTTGCCGGAGATTTCGACGGTGACGTCGAACAGCTTCGGTTTGGTCAGTGGCTTGAGCAGTTCGGCAATTTTGTCTTCCTGTTCCGCCGAGAGGGCCAACTCCCGTGCGGCAAATCGTCCGAGAAGAGCGGTCGGCCCATCCCGCTGAAGGGAGAGTTGCTTGAGGCGGTAGAGTTGCTCGGCGTCCAGCACCTTTGCCACCGCCTCGTCGTAGTGCAGGGCGAGGTCTCCGCACTGTTCGACCAGGATGTAGAGCGTTTGAGTGCTGTTCTCATCGGGCCGCTTGGCTTTGCCTATTTCCTTGATACCTTCCAGAAGCTTTCCCTTCTCGACATCGATCTTCTTGACTTGCGCCTCCGTCAGCCCGACGTCTCGGCGAACCGCTTCCTGCGAGAGCAGCCCGCCGACGCCGACCAGCTTCACCCGCTCGACGGTGGCGTTCCGCTTCGGCTTCTCCTTCTCTTCGGCCTTTGGCGGTGTGGCGGTCGGCTTGGGCGGATCGGCGGCGAACAGTCCTGCGGCGACGGCGATGAGCGGGAGGACAGCGAGCGGCATCCAACGCAGGTGAGACACGGTCATGGTTCGCAGAACCTCTCGGGAAATGGAGTCAGCGGTTGGGGGCGGGTCGAAGGTTGGGGGATAAAGGACCGGAAGTGCCGGCGGGACGGCCGACAGCAATCCGCGACGGAGCAGGCGTTTGCCGAGGGCTTCGCGCCCGCGGGCCAGGCGGCTGGCGACGGTGCCGCGGGGCACGCCGAGTTCGGCCGCCGCCTGGTCGAGCGTCAGTTGCCGCAGCTCGCACAGCACCACCGCCGTGCGGTACTTCTCCGGGATTGCGGCCAGTTCGTCGTCGATCACGGCGGCCAGGTCCGCTGACACCGGGCTGTCAGTGGTCGGCACGTCGGCGAGCAGCCCGCCGGCCTGTTCGCGCTGCCAACGCTTCGCCCGTCGCGCTCGTACCTTCTTTGCCGTGAGCGCGGCGACGCCGTGCAGCCAGCCGCCCACCCGCCCGATGCTCCGCACGGTGGCCGCCCGCTTTGCCAGCACGAGGAACACCGCTTGGTAGGCGTCCTCGGCGTCGGGGCCGTCGCCGAGTGTGCGGCGGCACACGCCGAACACCATCAGCCCGTACCGGCGGACCAACTCGGCGAAAGAGTCCTGGTCGTTGCGGTCGAGGAAGCGGGAGAGCAACTCCACGTCCGGTGTGGGCACCGGCGGGGCGAACGCGGATCGCAGACGGGCGAGCAGGTGGCTCATGGCACCACACTATGCCCCGAGTCGGCGGGAGTTATCCATGGAATTTGACGAACACGCACGACGGTGCCGCGGAGAGAACTGGTGTCGACGAGTTTTCACTTCGTGGCATTCATGTACGCCATGCGGAGAACGAAACCTTCCGGGGAGGCAACGAGTAGGCAGATGGTCGGCAGGCCCTCGCCGGTCATTTCCTTCCACCTCGCCTTCTGCTCTGCGGTCAGGTGCTTCAACGCGTTGTCCCGAAGGGTATCCAGTTCGGTCGAGCGGACGCTCAGGAATTTAGCGATTCGCGGTTCTTCCGGCGCGACCGCGACGGATGTGGTCCAGTTCACCGCCTGCGCCTTCGTCAGCTTTCGCAGCGCGTCGGCGATCTTGTCCTCCTGCTCGGGGGTCAGGGCCAACTCCCGCACGGCGTAGCGGCCGAGCAAGGCGGTCGGCCCTTCGCTCTGGAGTCGGATTTGTTTCAGACGGTACATCTGGTCCGCGGTCAACTGTTTCGCGGCCGCTGCCTCGTACTCCGACACCTGATCCCCGAACTGTTCCGTATGTCGCTGGAAGTCGGCCACATCGAACTCGGCCTGTTGCATGGCGGCTTTCGCGGCGTCGCCCGTCGCCTTGAGCTTCTTCACCAACTCCGCCTTCTCCGCGTCGATCTTCTCCTGCTGTCCCTGCGACAGCCCCAGGTCTCTTCGCACCGCCTCCTGTTCCAGCAACCCGCCGATGCCCACCAACTTCACCCGCTCGACGGTGGCGTTCCGCTTCGGCTTCTCATCACTCTTGGGCGGGTCGGCGGCGGGTGCTGCGGCGGCGAGGAGGGCTGTCACAGCGATCAGAACGAAGCAGCGGGGCATAATGCACCTCACGACGGGTGGAATGACAATACCCGATGCTCACCTGCGTCAGCCAGCGTTTTTCGCCCCGGCCTGGAACAGCCAGTACAGGATCGTCTTGATCTCGAACGGCTTCAGGTCGGGCTTGAGGGAGAGCACGCGGGCGGCGATGGCGGCCAGGTGCGGGGTGGCCCAACTGGTGGCCGGCTCGCGGCTGAACGGGCCGAGGTAGCCGCGGCTGTGCGCCTGGAATTCGATCTGCTCGCTGAGGACGTAGGCGAACCGCAGTGGGTCGTCGAACACCCCTTTATCGACCGAAATGAGCGGCGGGGCGAACGCGGCCGGGTAGCTGCGGGTGACGGGGTGTTCGTTGTGGGCGGCGGCGAAGATCAGCACGTCGCGGAAGTACGCCTCCTCAATCGCCCGCTGGAGGAGCATCCGCCGCGGGGCCTGCTGCAACTTGTGTTCGGGCACGCCGAGCGACAGGTTGATCACCTTGACCTTCCACACCTCGATCGCATGGCGAATGGCGGCCACCACCGTTTCGACTTCGCACGTCCCCTGCGGGCCGAACACGTCGGCCGAATAGAGCGTCACTTTCGGGGCGACGCTCAGGATGATGTCGGCGACGGTGGTGCCGTGCGGAGACGACTGGTGCCCGTCGTAGGGGAGGGGGGCGAGGTTCGGGCGGAAGACGGCGCCACTGATGGGTTGGAGGACCTGACCGCGGTCGGCGAAGCGTTTTTCCAGGATGGCCCGCTCGACGCCCGAATCGATGACCGCCACCGCCACCCCGTCGCCGGTGGCGCGCGGGTCGCGGAGCACCCGATCCGGGGTGAGCAGGGCGAAGATCTCGTCGAACACGGTGGGTTCGGACATCGGGGGACACGACGGCCGGCCGTCATCCTTGAGATTGATCGAGAAGCTGTTTCACGCTTTGCACCACCCTCAGGCAGTGATCCACGGCCGGTTGTCCGTGGCGAACGGCCAGTTCCCGCACCGCTTCCAGCAGTCGCAGCCCGGTGTCGGCGTCGGTCACCGCGTTGGTGTCGGCGGACAGACCCCGCTTC
>JANNDF010000011.1:0-2096 GCA_031387445.1 Planctomycetia bacterium | reverse complement strand
GACCCGCGCGACGCGGCTGGGGGCGCCCGGCGGGTTGGGGGGGCCTACAACCTGCCTCACGCCCCCTCCGTACCTGGGGGCCCTCCGACCAGCCGCCCTGTCACTTCAACTTCGGCAGTTCCTTCTTGAGCACGTCGGCCCGCTGCTTCAGCCGCTCCTTCAGCCCCTTCAGCTCGTTCTCGTAGTTCTTCGCCTGATCCTTGTTCACGGTGGCCAGTGCCTCTTTCGCCCGGTTGCCCCATTCGTCGATCCGCTTGTTCAGGGTGTCGAGCACGAACTGCTTCTCGACGAGGTCCTTGTACGCGGCGATTGCTTTCTTCTTCCCCTCCGGGTGATCGAGAATCGCCGTCGCCACCATGCCACCCCAACCGGGCCAGATGCCCTCGCCGGGGTTCTGCCACAACTGATCCAGCCCGTGCGGGATGAACACCGCCTTGCCGTCCTTCGACGGGAAGTAGACGCGGTAGTTGTTGCGGTTCCGCGGGTAGCCGTCCCAGTCGCACGTCAGCGCCTGCACCACCGCGAATTTGCAGAACAGGTCCACGTCCACCAGCTTCTCCACCGCCGCGTACCGCTTGTTCGCGTCCGGCTCGCGGCACGCCTTCACCACCGCTTCCAGGTCTTTCCGCTTCACATCTTTGCCCGTGTCCAACTCGAGCGAGGCGTCGATGTCTTGCAGGAACCCGCCGTCGTACAGGTTGCCCTTGTCGGCGGTGGGAAAGTTCCGCTCCAGCCAACTGCCGTTGTACCCCTCCTTCAACCCGTACAGCCCGACCTTGCGGCCGTTCAGTTCGACGATCGCGTGGGCGGCGCGGGCGGTCGGCACGCCGATCGCCCGGTACATCTCGGACCCCAGGATCTCGTGCATCACGCTCCCGTCCTGCACCGAGTTGTTCAGGTGGATCTTGTCCAGCCCCTGCCACTTCTGGCCGTCCTTGAACTTGTCGAAGTTGAGGGTGAGGGCCGGGCGGTCGTCCCAGTCGCGGGTGGAGCCGGCCGCCCCCTTCAGGTGAATGCCCACGTCTTCGAACCTGGACCCGTTGATCTCCACCGTGCACCGGATGTACTTCCGCGGCTCCTTCTTGAGCACCTTGAGCGCGTCCGGATCGACGGTGATCTTGATCTTGGGCACCGCCCCGGCCGGCTTGAACACCTCTTCCGACGGGTCCTTCTTCTTCTCGTCCTTCTTCTCCTGTGCGACGGCCGCGAGCGGGAGCAGCACGGCGGACAGAACGGCCAGCAGGCGGAGCGGCATGGGTGGCACCGGAGCGGGTGGGGCGAGGCAGTATAGGAGACGGCGAACGCGGGGCGGGCGTTCCGTCACTTGACGAACAGCCCGTCCTCGGCGAACACCTCACCGCCGGCGCGGGAGACAGCCGCTTTCATCGTCTTCTCGTCGAACTTCCGCGTGACCTTCTTCACGCTGCCGTCGCACATGGCGGCGAAGAAGTAGTCGCCGTCGATCATGCGGCCGAGTTTTGGGAACTCCTTCGCGTCGGGGTCGAGGTCGGTGCCCGGCTTGGTCCAGGTGACCGCCTCGCCCGCGTCGATCACGGCGATGGTGTTCGACGTGCCGTCGGTGATGCTCACGATGGTCAGCCGCTGGCCGGGTTGGAATGCGCCGGCGGTGGCTGCGTTGGTGCCGCCGAACCCGCGGAGGAACGTCTCCCCCTTCGGCACGTTCAGCGGTCGCACCGGGGCGAACACCTTCGGCATGCTCTCGGTCAGCTTCTTGTTCGCATCGCTGTCCCACGCCCCGTTCAGGTCGAACTGCTTGTACAGGGCTTCTTCCTCCAAGTACGGCAGCAGAAGCACCCGCCAGCTCAACCCGGACGCCGTGTCCTGCGGCCAGACGCCGTTGGCGTCGTGGTAGGAGTGGATGGCGATCATGATCTGTTTCAGGTTGTTCTCCGCCACCTTCTTCTGCGCGTCCGTGGCCGGCTCCTCTTTGACGCTCTTGTCTTTGGGCACCGGGGCGGCGACGACCAGCACGGCGAGCAGGGCGATGGACAATGCGGCGAACGCGGATCGCATGGCGGCCACCTCGGGAATAGGGGACGCTGCGATTGTCGAAGGTGGCGGGCCGGAGGGGAAGG
>JANNDF010001198.1:0-1987 GCA_031387445.1 Planctomycetia bacterium | reverse complement strand
CCCTCTCCCCCAGGGGAGAGAGGGACCAGACTACTCCGCCACCACCGGGTTCTTCAGCACGCCGATGCCCTGGATTTCCACCTCGCACACGTCCCCCGCCTTCAGCAGCACCTGCGGGTTCCGCGAGATGCCCACGCCCGGCGGGGTGCCGGTGAAGATCAGGTCGCCCGGCTCCAGCGTGACCACCTGCGAGATGAACGCGAGCACCGCCGGCACCTGGAAGATGAACTCCTTGGTGTTCGAGTTCTGCATGGTGGCGCCGTTCAACCGCAGTTGGATTTGCAGGCCGTGCGGGTCGGTCAGTTCGTCCGCCGTCACCAGCACCGGGCCGATGGGGGCGAACGTGTCGAACGTCTTGCCGACGGTCCACTGCTTCTCCGCCCCGCGGAACTGCCAGTCGCGGGCGCTCACGTCGTGCCCGCAGGTGTACCCGCCGACGTACTCGAACGCCGTGTTGTCGTTCGGGATGTGCTTCCCGGTCTTGCCGATCACGATCACCAGCTCGGCCTCGTAGTCCACCTTGTGGGCCACCTTCGGCAGCTTGATCGGGTCGCCGGGGCCGCAGAGCGTGTTGATGTACTTGGCGAAGATGACCGGCTCGGTCGGGATCTCCTTGCCGCCCTCGCGGGCGTGGTCGGCGTAGTTCAGGCCCACGCACAGGATCTTCGCCGGGTCGGGCACCGGGGCGAGTAGTTTGACCGCGTTGTGCGCGTACTTGACGGCGTTCGGCGACTTGGCGGCGTCGGCGGCGGCCTTGCGGATGGCGGGCGACGCGGCGAGCAACCGCTTGACGGAGCACGGCAGGCCGGGGTCGGTGGCGAACAGATCGACGTAGTGCTCGGCGGTGGCGACGGCGGCGCGGGGGCCGTGGGGGGTGAGGATGGTGGCGAGGCGCATGGACCGGCTCCGGGTAATAGACGGGTAACTTATGCGGACAATCGACGGTCGGAAATGAGTCGCACGATAGAAGGCAGGGAGGCAGAAGAGATTTCACCGCCGAGGGCACATGAGGGCACGAGAGGAAGACAGAGGAGAGTTCGGCCGATCTGAGTATCTCTCCCCCGCATTCTCTCTTGTGCCCTCATGTGCCCTCGGCGGTGAAATCTCTTCTGCCTTCATTTACCCCAAATCGAACAGCAGCACTTCGCCCGGCTCCACGCCCGTCAGGTTGATCGCCTCGCCTTCGACGGCCACCGCGTCGCCACCCACCAGTCGCTGGCCGTTCACGTCCGCCGATCCGGTGGCCACATGCAGCCACACCCCGCGGCCCGGCTTCACGTCGTAGCTCAGCGTCGTGCCCGCCTCCACCTTCGCCGTGTTCAGCAGCACGTCCTGCCGCACCGCCAAGCTCCCGTCCCGGCCATCCGGCGACACGGTCAGCGTCCACTGGCCGACCGGAGCATCGGCGAACGACTTCTGGTCGTAGCGCGGGGTGTGCCCCTTCTTGTCCGGCACGATCCAGATTTGCAGCAGGTGAACCGGCGTGGTGGCGCTGCTGTTGAACTCGCTGTGCGCCACGCCGGTGCCCGCGCTCATGTACTGCCACTCGCCGGGGCGGATGGCCGACCCGTTGCCCATGCTGTCCTTGTGGGCCAGCTCACCGCTCAGCACCCAGGTGAGGATTTCCATGTCGCGGTGCGGGTGCGTGGGGAACCCGCCGCCGCCCGCCACGATGTCGTCGTTGATCACCCGCAGCGAACGGTAGTGGGTGTTCGCCGGGTCGTAGTAGTCGCCGAAGCTGAACGAGTGCCAACTTTTCAGCCAACCGAAGTTGGTCCGCCCGCGGTCGCCACCCTTCCGGATCGTGAACATGGCCGAAGCCCAGTGTGATGACGGCAATGTCCGGGCCGTCGCAGAGGGATACCGGCTTTGGTTGAAGGGCTTTCAAGCAGGATTCACCGCCGAGGGCACATGAGGGCACGAGAGGAAGACAGAAGAGAGTTAGGCCGAACAGAACTTCTCTCCCGGCTTTCTCTCATGTGCCCTC
>JANNDF010001181.1:0-2104 GCA_031387445.1 Planctomycetia bacterium | reverse complement strand
TGTTCTGATCCTCTTCATCCCTGCTTCCTCCGTGTCATCCGTGTCCCGATTTTTGGCCCTGCCTCACTCGCCATCTGTTCTATGCTTCCGCTGAAATCTATCCCCCGAGCGCACCTGATGGCCCCCTCGCCAGTTGAGTTGCTCGCCGCGGCCGCGTCGTCGGACGGCGGCTACGGCTACCACCGCGGTCAGCCGACGCACCTTGAACCCACTTGCCTCGCGGCGCTCGCGCTGGCCGCCGAACCGGAGCGGTTCGCCCCGCAGATCGCCGCCGCGTTGACCGCGATTCAGCAGCACGCGAACGCCGACGGCAGCTTCCGCCTCACCCGCGGTCGGCCTCAAGCGGTGTGGCCGACGGCGCTGGTGCTGTTCACCCGCGGGCTGCTCAACCACCCGGCGAGCGAGCTTCAGCCGATTGCGAACAAGTTGCTCGGCATCGAGGGCAAGGTGGTCCGCCTGGACACGTCCGACGCCGGCGATATCGACGCCGGGCTGCTCGGCTGGCCGTGGGCCGAAGACACGTTCTCGTGGGTGGAGCCGACCGCGTGGGCGTGCCTGGCGTTGCGCACCGTCGGCCTCGGCAGTCATCCGCGGGTGCAGGAGGGGTTGCGACTGCTGCTCGACCGGGCGTTCGACCACGGCGGGGCGAACTACGGCAGCCGGATGATTCTCGGCAAGCAGACCGAGCCGATCCCCGGTTCGACGTGCGTGCTGCTGCTGGCCCTGCAAGGGGTGAAGGACAACCCACGGATCGACGCGGCGAAGGGCTACCTGCGGGTGGTGGCGAACCAGACGAACGACCTGGAAACGCTGGCGTGGATCAAGGTGGCGCTCAGCGTTCACGCCGACGACTCCGCCACCCGCGAGACGCTGCCGAAGCTCGACGCGAAGATTGCCACCTCGCTGGATTACGAGCGGCAGCAGACCAACGGCCTCGGGGCCGGACCCTTCCGGCTGGCCCTCGCGGCCCTCGCGCTGAACACGGCCGCCCGCAACCCGTTCCTGCTGAAGGACACGCCGACCGTCGCCACGCACGCCGTCGTCGGCAACACCCGCGAGGCGGCGAAGGACGAGCCGGTGCGTGCCGCGTCCGAGTCCACCGGCTTCTTCGGCAAGCTGAAGGCGAAGGTGCAGAACTTCCTGCTGAGCGGCACCGGGGCGATGCGGCCGCTGCCCGTCACGTCGGCCGTTCACATCGCCACGGCTGACAGTTACGACGCCCCGCTCGCCGACATTTTGCAGAAGCAGTTCGAGCACTTCCGGCAGTACGTACCCGTCGCCGGCAAGCGGGTGGTGCTGAAGCCGAATCTGGTGGAGTTCCACCGCGACCGTGTCATCAACACGAACCCGAAATTCGTCGGCGCGGTGATCGACCTGTTCCTGCGGGAAGGGGCGGCCGAGGTGATCGTGGCCGAAGGGCCGGGGCACTGGCGGAACGCGCAGTTCCTGGTGAACGAGAGCGGGCTTGGCGACGTGTTGCGTGCCCGCGGGGTGCGGTTCGTGGACGTGAACCACGACGAGCCGGTGAAGGTGCCGAACGTCGGCCGCACCACCGGCCTGGAGTTCCTCTACCTGTCGAAGACGGTCGCCGAAGCCGACGTGTTCGTGAGCCTGCCGAAGTTGAAGACGCACCACTGGGCCGGGGCGACGCTCAGCCTGAAGAACCTGTTCGGCATCCTGCCCGGCATCTGCTACGGGTGGCCGAAGAACGAACTGCACTGGCGGGGCATCCCGAACAGCATCGTGGACATCGCGCTCACGCACACCCCGCACCTGGCCATCATCGACGGCATCGTCGGCATGGAAGGCGACGGCCCGCTGGCCGGCACCGCCAAGCACGTCGGCGCGATCATCATGGGGCTGGACTTGCTGGCCGTGGACGCCACCGGCTGCCGCATCATGGGCCTGCCGCCGGAGCGGCTGCCGGTACTCAGGCTGGCCGAACAGAAGCGACTGGGGAACCTGAAGGCGGAGTTGATCCCACAGATCGGCGAGCCGCTCGCGGCGGTGGCGACCCAGTTCGAGATGCCGCCGGAGATCGAGAAGCAGATGGTGCCGGCGGGGAAGTAGGGTGGTCCGCCCTCGCCGCGAGCGGAATCGGAAC
>JANNDF010001180.1:0-1735 GCA_031387445.1 Planctomycetia bacterium | reverse complement strand
CCCTCTCCCGCAAGGGGAGAGGGGAACTCACTCACTTCTTCTTCCTGGCGATCGCCGCCCCGACGAAGTCGCGGAACAGCGGCTGGCAGGCGGTCGGCTTGCTCTTGAACTCCGGGTGACACTGCACCCCCAGGAACCACGGGTGCCCCGGCAGTTCGATCACTTCCACCAGACTGCCGTCCGGTGTGGTGCCGGAAATCACGAACCCGGCTTTCGCGAACATCTCGCGGTACTCGTTGTTGAACTCGAAGCGGTGGCGGTGCCGCTCCTTCACCGACTCCGCCTTGTACGCCTTGTGGGCGAGCGTGCCGGGCACGATGGCACAGTCGTAGCTGCCCAGCCGCATCGTCCCGCCGATCCGCGTCACCTTCTTCTGCGCGTCCATCAGGCAGACCACCGGGTGCGGGGTGTCCGCGTCGAACTCGATGCTGTTCGCGTCGGCCAGCCCGAGCACGTTGCGGGCGAACTCGATGGTGGCGCACTGCAACCCGAGGCAGATGCCGAAGAACGGGATCTTGTTCTCGCGGGCGTACCGGATCGATGCCACCTTGCCGGCGATGCCCCGCTTGTCGAACCCGCCTGGCACCAGGATGCCGTCCACCCCGGCCAGCAGTTCGGCCGCCCCCACCTTCTCCACTTCTTCGGACTCCACCCGCACCGTCTTCACCTTGTGCAGGTGGGCGATGCCGCCGTGGTCGAGCGCCTCGTACACGCTCTTGTAGGCGTCGCGGTGCTTCACGTACTTGCCCACCACGGCGATGGTCACCTCCTTGCCGGCCGGCGACGCCATCTCGCGGATGTTGTCCACCATCTCGATCCAGTCGTCGATCTCGATGGGGCGGGCGTTGGTCAGACCCAGTTTCTCCACAATCAGCGTGTCCAGCCCGTTGCCCATCAGGCTGAGCGGCACCTCGTAGATGCTGAACTCGCGGTCCTTCTCCTCGATCACCGCCCGCCGCTCGACGCTGCACATGAGGGCGATCTTGTCGCAGTCTTCACGCGGGATCTCCTTCTCGGTGCGGCAGATGAGCACGTCCGGTTGCAGGCCGATCCGCCGCAACTCCTGCACGCTGTGCTGCGTCGGCTTCGTCTTCAGCTCGCCGGCGGCCTTCAGGTACGGCACCAGTGTGAGGTGGATGAACAGGCAGTGCGACTTGCCCACTTCCATGGCGAACTGGCGGATGGCCTCGAAGTACGGCGACCCCTCGATGTCGCCGACCGTCCCGCCGATCTCCGTGATCACCACGTCCACGTCCGGCGTGGCCACCTTGCGGATGCAGTTCTTGATCTCGTCGGTCACGTGCGGCACCACCTGCACCGTCTTCCCGCGGTACAGCCCGGCCCGCTCCTTCTCGATGATCGTCTGGTAAATCCGCCCGGTGGTGAAGTTGCAGTCGCGGTTGAGCGGGGCGTTGGTGAACCGCTCGTAGTGGCCCAAATCCAGATCGGTCTCGGCCCCGTCGTCGAGCACGTACACCTCGCCGTGCTGATACGGCGACATGGTGCCGGGGTCCACGTTCAGGTACGGGTCCATCTTCTGCATCCGCACCTTCAGCCCGCGGCGCTCGAGCAGCAGGCCGATTGACGCCGACGTGAGCCCCTTGCCCAGCGAGCTGACCACCCCGCCCGTCACGAAGATGTGTTTCGCCATAGTGCGCGCGAACTCCCGGAAAGGACGTGTTATACGGGGGGGGGGCGGTCGTGGCGAGCGGGGGGCGTCAGCCCCCTGGTGCTG
>JANNDF010001178.1:0-1741 GCA_031387445.1 Planctomycetia bacterium | reverse complement strand
CCCTCTCCCGCAAGGGGAGAGGGGAGCAAGAGTCACTGGGCCGGCATCTCGAACTCCAGCTTCTCCATCTCCATCGTCTTCTTGTCGCCCTTCACCTCGATGACGAACCCGAGGCTGCCGTCCTTCCCCTTGTGGAACCCGCCCTCGTGCCGGTACACCACCCGCCACTTGCCCACCGGCACCCCCTTCAGCTCGAAGTTGCCGTCCTTGTCGCTCAGGGCGTAGTACGGGTGGTCGAACACGAACAGCCGCCCTTGCATCCACGGGTGGATGTCGCACTTGTACAGGGCCGGCCGGCGGTCGGCCTTCAGCTCGTCCTTCACCTCGTGCTGCTTGCCGCCCGGCACGGTCACGTTGAAGTTCAGGGCTTCCGAGCTGAAGTTGATGTTGTGGGCGATGTCGGCCGTGTTCTTCACCGTCACCAGGTCGCCCTGGCGGGCGACCACCACCCGCGGCTCGAACTGGCACTTCGGCTGGTCGATCACGTGGGTCTGCGCCTTCGGCTTGGCCAGGTCGGGGTGAATCTGGTCGGCCGGGAAGGGGTCATCGCGGTTGTTGTTGTCCGGCCGCAGGTAGACCACCACGTTCGCCAGCCCCTTGCTCTTCGGGTCCACCAGGATCTTGTTCGACACCAGGTCGCCGTCCTTGCAGCACTTGTCCTTGTCGGTCGTCACGGTCAGCACCTCGGCTTTTGGTGCCTTCTCGCACGTGATCTTGCCCTTCACGCTGACGAACTTCTCGTCGGCGTGTGCGACCGCGGCGACGGCCACGGCGGACAGGGTGAGCAGAGTTTTCAGACGCATCGGGGGAACTCCTGGGGGGAGGTGGGAACCGGCGGGTAAGGAATGTTACGCGCCGGTGTCAGGGAGGGCAACCGTCGGGCGAGCCGTGCTCCGTGAGGAGGCGGGTGGTGAGAAGACATAACCCGGCGGCTCACGCCGCTCGGCTCGCCCACGCCACGCCATTGAAGTGCCCGCGTCGGTACTCAGGTGCGCAACATTTCCAGCACTTTGTCGTGGACCTTGCCGTTCGTGGCCAGCACGTCGGGTCGGGTGATGCCGTCGTTCCCGTCCCAGTCGGTGAACCGCCCGCCGGCCTCTTCGATGATTGCTTTGGTGGCGGCGATGTCCCACGGGTTGACGCCGTGTTCGAGCATCAGCTCCGCCGACCCTTGCGCCACCAGCACGAACCCGTAGAAGTCGCCGTAGCCCCGCTGCCGCCACGTCTGCGAGTACAGGTCGAGGAACGTCTGCTGCCGGCCGGCACGGGTGAACCAGCCGATGCTCGAGTAGCAGAGGATCGAGTCGGACAGTTGGGCGATATCAGAGACGCGGATGCGGCGACTGTTCAGGTACGCCCCGTTCCCGCGGAGGGCGTGGTACATCTGGTTGAACACGGGGATGTACACGGCCCCGCCGATCTGCTCGCCGTCGTACTCCAGCCCGATGAGGGTGGCCCAGATGGGCACGTGGCGGATGAACGACTTGGTGCCGTCGATCGGGTCGATCACCCAGCGGTAGCCGGACGTGCCCGGCTGGTCGCCGAACTCCTCGCCGAGGAAGCCGTCGGCCGGGAAGTGCTTCGTCACCATCTGGCGGATGAGTTGCTCGGCCCCGCGGTCGGCGACCGTGACCGGGCTGTTGTTGGCCTTGTTGATGACCTCGATGTCGCGGGCGTCGAACGTGTCGTCGTACACCTTCTTGGCCAGCTCGCCGCCGGCGCGGGCGGCCTCGACGGCCAG
>JANNDF010001164.1:0-7172 GCA_031387445.1 Planctomycetia bacterium | reverse complement strand
CTGCCCCCGCCGGCACTCACACCGCCAACAGCGCCTGCCCTGCCAGTTGCTTCAGCTCGCCGAACTGCGCCGCCGTCAGGTCCACCTCCTGCCAGCGGGTGGCCAACAGGGTGAACTCCGTGTCGCCGTCCGAGCCGCCCCGCATCACCGGCCCGACGGCCGCCGGCAGCGGGCAGGTGAGGGCGGACGGCTTCACTCGCAGCCGCTCGCACACGGCCGCCAGGTTCACCCGATCCGCCGACGGCTTCGCGCCGAGTGGGGGCAGTTGTGCCCGCACCGCCGGGAAGTCGCGGGCGGAGAATGCCACTTCGACCGGCACCACCGACGGCAAGAACACCGACGCCCCTTCGCCCGCCGGCTCAACCCGCACGCGGTCGTTCCCGCTGCCGGCGACCAGCCCGCTCAGCACGGCGACCAGATCCCCCTTTCGCACGGTGAACCAGCGGCCGTGGGAGAGCGCGTGCAGGCGGTACTCGCCCGCCAGCACCTCACGGGTGACGGCGAAGTCGGCGGAGCGGGCCAGTTCGGTCCGGTCGTCGGCCGCGGCGAGTGCCTCCTCCAACCCCGTTCGCATGGCCGCCACGTGGGCGTCGCGGAACGGGGCCGTCCGGAGGCAACGGTAGTGGTAGAGGCCGTCGGCCGCCGGCGGGCCGCCCGTGCGAGCGCGGACGCCGAACAGGTCGTCGGTCGGGTACACCAGTTGGCCGCAGGCGGGGCAACGGGTGGTGCCGGGGATCAGGATCATCGGTCGCACCCACTTGGTTATGGGGGGTCGTTGTCGAACCGCGGCGGCTGGCTGTCCATCTCGCCCGTCTGCGGGTCGTAGTAGCGGCCGTCGATATCCCCACCAGGGCCGACGGGCGTGTGGGTCGGGTTCGATTGGACGCCGTTCTTGTCGAACGCGTGCACATTTCCGTCGGACGTCACCGCCACCATGCTCGACGGGTTGCCAGCAGCCGCCTGCCCTTGCGCCCCTCTCAGATCCCCATCGCTGATGTCGGTCGCCAAGTTGGCGCTGTCGTCCGGGTGGGTGTGCGCGAGCATGATGTCGTTCGACCGGGGCACTATTTGGTCGGCTTCACCGCGGATGACCACGAGCCGGCCGTTCTCATCCAGCACGACGGCCCATTCCAGTTTGGTGCGGCTCGTCAACTGCCGTAACTCCTGGACCGACACTTTCGACCCACGTGGGAGCACCATGCGGTTGATGGGCGATCCTTCGGGGAGGGCCTTGATGAAGTTGATGACCTTGTTGACGTCGTATGCGCCATCGCCCAGTTTATAGAGAGGACGGCCACTCAGTCGCGGGTCCAAGCCCGGCCCGCGTCCGGTCCGGTAGGTCGGCGGTCGCGCCTTGCCCAGCTTCTTCCGCGCCGCGCCGAGCAGTTTACCCACCCCCTTGAACGCCGCCTTGAACGCCGCCCCGATGGCCATGCTGCTGAGCGACGGTAGGGGCACCCCGCCGATCATCACGTTCGCGCTGCCCATGATGGTGGCACCGAACATGGGGCCGACCGGCGGGTCGCTCGGCTTGGGCGCGCTGAAGATGCAGTGCTTGGTGACGTCCACGCCCAGCCGCCCGGCCCGGCTGCCCTCGATCCACACGTTCGCCGACCCCATGAACACCTCGTACATGGGGAAGAAGCCGCCACAGAACACGCCTAGCCCCATGTCGCCGCACCGGGCCGCCGGCATCATGTTGATGAGCGTCTTGCTCGCCCCGCTCACGAACGGGATGGGGATGACTGGCCCGGTACTCGGCAGCGGCACCGGCACCGGGTTCGGCGGGATCAGGTTCGGCGGGTGCATGTGGGCGTGCGGCAGGCCGACGTCCATGTCCGTCACCCGCAAGGCCGGAAACGCCGGGAACGGGATCGCGCCGAGCGGCATCGTGATCAGTTGTTCGATGCTCGACAACATGCCGAACGCCGCCCCCACCCGTTGCAGGGTGGACATCGACTGGCCGTCCGGCAGCTTGCCGTTCCACAACTGCGCCGCCTGATCGGCCACCACGCCCGCCTGCTGGCTCATGCCGTCCGCCAACCCGCCCAGGTTGGTGCTCCCCATCTCGGCGGCCGACGCGCGGGCCTGTTCGATCCGCTTGGCCACCTCCGGCGTCATCGCCTCGCCGGGCTTCGGGATGAACGGCGACACGGCCGGCGGGCTGAGCAGGCCCGACCCCGTCTGCGTCCACACGTCGTGCCACTTGGCCTGCGGTGCCTGCGTCAGGTTGGCCGCGTTCTGGGTGGCGGTGGCGGCCGTCGCCCCAGCCTGCCCGACCACGTCGGCGGGGATCTTACCCACGGGCCAACTCCTTCTTCACGGCGGCCAGCTTGTCCGCCTGCTTGGTCTTGGCGTAGTGCTGTTCGAGCTGCATGTAGATCAACTTCTTGCCGCCGTCGCGGGCGTACGCCAGCGGGGGGGCGGAGATCTTGTCGTAGGTGGCCAGCGCCTCAGTCCAGCACTTCTCGGCCTCGGCCGGCTTGCCGGCGAGGGCGTGGCACTTGGCCAGGCTGTCGAGGATGTGCGCTTCGGTCGGCGGCTGGTTCAACTTCTGGGCGTACACGCGGGCGGTGGTGAAGCACTCGACCGCTTTGTCCGCGGCACCTCCCTGAAACAGCGTGACGCCGAGGTTGGTCAGGATCATCGGCACGAAGGCGGTCAGGTTGGCCGACATGGCCAGCTTCAGCCCGTCGGAGAAGGCGAGTGCCGCGGCCGCGTGGTCGCCCATCGCCAGGTGCGTGTTGCCCAGGTTGTAATGCGCGCCCGCCAGCTCGGCGGGGGTGCCGGCCTTCATCGCCAGGTCGAACTGCTGGCGGTACAACACGAGCGCGGCCCCGTACTCCTTGCGGGACGCCGCGAACGACGCCAGCAGGCCGGTGTACGCCGCCCGCTCGCCCGCCGCCACCAGCCCGAACGCCAGCGCCTGCTTCGCCCGCGCCTCGATCTCCGCCGGCGGCAGGTGCATCGACTGCGCCTGCACCGTGTCGTCGGCCATGACCAGATCGACCGTGTGCCCGTTCAGCCGGTCGTCGATGACGACGTACTTCACCCACTCGCTCGGCGTGTTCACCTTCAGGTGTTTGAGCACCCGGCGGTACTCGGCGGAGGCCTTCACCTCGCTCGGGTCGAGCACGAGTGCGACCGCCCCCACGTCTTCGGGCAGGGCGTTAGCGAACATGGCCAGCCCGCGGGCCAGCCGCTCGGCCGGGTCGGGGAACTTGAGCGACTCCCACGCCGGCGGGGCGAGTATGTACTCCGCTTCGAGGGGCACGGCGAACGGCTGGTACGACTCCACCAGGTCGGCGTACACCTTGCGGCAGAAGGTGGCGGCGTCGGCGAACGGGGCGTCGGACGGCACCAGCACGGCCGACACGCGGTCGTCGTTCTCCAGCCCGGCGAGCAGCTTGTGGGTGATGGTCTTGGTGTCCGGGTCGGACAGCACCACCCGCATGCCGCACCCCGGCGCGTTCAGGAAGATGCGGAGGGATCGCACCTGCTCTTCGAAGAACTGCTGGAGGGGCATGGGGGTGTCCGGTGTGGGGTGGTTGGTGGGGCGGCGTCCCGCCGGTCTGCTTCTGGCCACTGGCCGGCGGGACGCCGGCCCCACCGGGTCGGCCTCAGTTGATCTTCACCAGCGCGCCGGTAATCTCGTGGACGCCGCTGGCGGCCGACTTCACCATCGCCCCGGAGATGGCCACCGCCGCCGGGTCGCACACCACCGTCTGCCCGCTCACCCCCAGGGTGGCCTTGGTCGCTGCCGTCACGTCCGCCTTCCCGGCCGACGACTGGAAGACGGCGGCCGTTTTGCCGTCCACCGCCACGTTCGGGGCGAGCGCCTCGAACTTGTCCTTCCCCTCGAACTTCACCAGCGGGGCGATGCCGGTGATCTTGGTGCCGGCCTCCATGACGATGTTTTTGGCGCTCAGGGTGATGGTGTCCGGGGTGATCCGCACGAAACTGTCCTTCACCGTCAGCAGGATCTCGGTCGGCGACGTCAGGTGAATGGACGACGTCGTCGAGCTGACGTCGATCTCCTTGTTCACCACCGTCGTCTGGGTGGTGTTGAACGTCTCCTTCACCAGCCCTTCGACCGTGTACTCGGCCTTGCCGGCGGCCACGGTGAACGCGTAGTCCCCTTTGGTGACGGTGAACTTGGTGTCCCCGAAGACGGTGGTGGTGCAGGTGCCGTCCTTCCGCGGGTCGCCCTTCGGGTCGGTGCCGACGGTGTTCGACTGGTTGTGCCCGACGCTGAGCGACTGGTTGTTCTCCACGCTGGTGCTCATGTCCTTCTCGGCGTGGATGCTCACCAGCTCCTGACCCTTCTTGTCCTCGAACTTGATCTCGTTGAAGTGCTGCGAGCCCCCGCCGGAGCTGCTGTGCGTCTTGATGCCGCTCTGCGTCTTGTTGTCCGGCAGCGTGTAGATGGGCATGTTCTCGGCGTTCCACAGGCTGCCCACGATGAGCGGCCGGTCGGGGTCGCCGTTCTCGAACGCCACCACCACCTCGTCGCCCACCCGCGGGATGTGGATCATCCCCCACTGCTTGCCCGCCCACGGGGTGGCCACCCGCACCCAGCACGAGGTGTCCAGGCCCCGCGGCCCGGCCGGGTCCCAGCGGAACCACACCTTCACCCGCCCGTACTTGTCCGGCTCGATCTCCGCCCCGTCCGACCCGACCACCAGGGCCGTCTGCGTGCCGTGGATGGACGGCTTGCCCGTCTCCCGCGGCGGGCGGAACGTCACCCCGGCCGGGATGCAGGTGAACGAGTTCGAGTAGTCCGACCGGGTGGTCCCGCTCATGGCCGAGCCGAACTGCCCGGCGTGCCGCACGCCGGTGATCAGGTACTCGCCGTCGGCGTCCGGGTGGCCGGTCAGGGTGAACGTGTGGCCGGGCGTCAGTTGGCTGCAGGTGCCGGTGCCGGCGATCTCGACCGCCCCGCTGATCTCCTCCTCGGCCCGCACCCGCGCCAGTCGGGCGTTGTCGTCGAACACGTGCTTCAGGTCGTCCGGCCGCTCGGCCCCGCCGGGGGCGATGCCGTCCCGCCACTTCACGTACCCGCCGGGGTGTGCGGTGGCGTCGAAGCTGGGGTCGCCGTCGGCCAGCACCGGGTGCGTGACCGTGCCGGCGGTGATCGGCTCGGACAGCAGTTCGACCGCCTCCAGCGTGTTCGGCGGCATCTCGAACGAGTGGTCGGTGAGGGTGAAGGAGGCGGTGCGGAGGGCCTGCGTTTTCGTCCACCGCAGCACCCTCCCGCCGTCGAACGCACCGCCCGCCGCGTCGAACTCCAGGTCGGCACTCACCGGCACCGGCACGTGCCCGCGGGGGTTGTCCGAGATGACGATGCCGTCCCCGTCCTCGGTGTACGTGAAGTAGTAGTACCAGCCCTCCTCCTCCATCAGCCGGCTGGCGAAGTCGAAGTCCGACTCGTGGTACTGGGCGCAGATGTTCCGCGGGTGGTAGGTGCCTTGCAGCTTGAACGCGTCGCCCACGTCGTACACCTGACCGATCACCTCGCGGAGGACCTCTTCCGTCGTCTGGTGCTGGAACAGCCGGCTGCGGCGGTTGCGGGTGAGCAGCCACAGGCGGGGGACGAGTTCGCCCTCGTACAGGGCGAAGCGGTCGTTCCGCCCGATCTCGCTCACCCGGCAGAACAGCCCGCGGACGTACCGCCACTGATCCGCCTCCTGGTACACCGACACCACCACCGCCTTGCCGAGCAGCTTGCCGAACTCGAGCGGGGAGGCGTGCGGCACGGACAGCTCGCACGTGTGGCGGAACAGGCGGGAGAGGGTTTCGGTGCCGCGGAAGGCGGTGATTGCGAGGCCGTCTTCGGGCACGCCCTCGACGGTGATCTGGATCGGCCGGTTGTGCTGCGTGAAGTCGCTCATGTCCGCGGGCACCTGAGAGCGGGCGGGCGGAAAGCACAGCCCCACGATGATGTATGCGAACGGCGCCCGGCCGGCGGACGCGGGGGCGGGAATTCCTACACTGGCACGATCTGGCGAACCCCGGCAGTCATGCCGGAGATTGATTTCACCACCCACCCCCGGCATGACTGCCGGGGTGCTCCCGAACTCCCATGCCCCGTATTGAATGCCCCACCTGCGGTACCCCCGACCGGGCGGACGACCGCGACCTCGGCAAGGAGTGGGAGTGCCGGCGGTGCCGGACGGCGTTCGTGGCCGAGCCGGTGGCCCCGCCGCCCGACCGCCCGCCGCCGGCGGATTCGGCCGGCCGCGGGGCGGCCGTCAGTTCGCTCATGCTCGGCCTGGGGTCGGTGTTCACCTCCATGTGCTGCGGGGCGGGGGCGGTGTTCGCGCTGGGCGGGTTGGTGACCGGGTTCGGCGGGTTGCGGTCCCGCAACCGCGCGCTCGCCGTCGTCGGCCTGGTGCTCAGCACCGCCGGGCTGATGCTCTCCCTGAACACGGTCGCCTTCTGGAGCATCAGCATCTCCGCCCAGCGAGACTTAGCCCCCCGGCCGGACGGCACCCAGGCGCCGTTCGCCCACGACCGCAACTAACCCGGAGTCGCCCTCGTGCCCATCATGACGTGCCCGACCTGCGGGTCGAAACTGGAAGTGGCCGACGACGACATCGGGCACACCGTCCAGTGCGGCAGTTGCCAGCAGACGTTCACCGCCGAAGACCCCGGCCGGAGGAAGAACGACGGGGCCGCCCGTGACCCCGAAGAAGACGACCGCCGCCCGTCGTCGCGCCGCGGCAGTAGCCGTGACCGCGACCGCGACCGGGACGACGAGGACGACCGCCCGTCCCGCCGCCGCGACCGCGACGACGACGGCGACCCGGACGGCGACTACCGCCCGCGGCGGTCCCGTGACCGCGACGACGACCGCGACTACGAGCGGCGGTACGGACCGACCCAGCAGACGGGTATGGGCGTCGCGTCGATGATTCTGGGGATCCTGTCGATCCCTTTCATCTTCTGCTACGGGATCGGCATTCCGCTTGGCATCCTGGCGATCATCTTCGGCCTCCTGTCGCTCAAGACCGCCGGTCGGGGGATGGGGATCGCCGGGATCATTACGGCGATCCTGGCGTTCTTGCTTTTCGGCGCGCTCATCGCGTTTTACATCTTCGCGCTGGCGGCTCGCGGCGGTGGCGGCGGGTTCTGACAGCCGAGTCTTCGCCGCGAGCGTGCGAGCGGGAAGT
>JANNDF010001162.1:0-3546 GCA_031387445.1 Planctomycetia bacterium | reverse complement strand
CTCCGAATGCCCCACCGCCTCCTCCACCCCCCGGCCGACGCCCACGCCCCGCGTGCCGAACTGCGTCCGGGGTTCGACGAGGCCACCGACGCCGCCGGCATCCCCCGCCCGCACTGGCTGAAGCTGTTCGACTCCCTCGCCCACCTCGGGCCGACCGAAATCGCCCGCCGCTGGCGGGAAGCCCGCGACCTGATCCGCGCGAACGGCGTGACGTACAACGTGTACGGCGACCCGCACGGCATCGCCCGCCCGTGGCAACTCGACCCCATCCCGCTCGTCATCTCTTCCGCCGATGCCGCCACCCTCGAACGCGGTCTGGTGCAGCGGGCACGCCTGCTCGAGTTGCTCCTCGCTGATTTGTACGGCCCGCAGCGGCTGATCGCCGAAGGCCTCGTGCCGGCCGAGCTGGTGTTCCCCAACCCCGGCTTCCTGCGACCCATGAACGGGCTGAACGTGCCCGGCGGTCGCTACCTGCACCTGTACGCGGCGAACCTCGGCCGCACCGCAGACGGCCGCTGGCGGGTGATCGGCGACCGCACCCAGGCGCCGTCCGGCGCCGGGTACGCGCTCGAAAACCGCATCGTGATGACCCGCACACTCCCGGAAGCGTTCAAGGACTGCCGGGTGCAACGGCTGGCACGGTTCTTCCAGAGTTTCAAAGACACGCTCCGGGCGCTCGCCCCGCGGAACAAGGAAAACCCCCGCGTCGTGCTGCTCACGCCGGGGCCGTACAACGAGACCTATTTCGAGCACGCCTACCTCGCCCGCTACCTGGGGTACACGCTCGCCGAGGGCGGCGACCTGACGGTGCGGGACAACCGCGTGTTCCTGAAGGTGCTCGGCGGGCTACAGCCGGTGGACGTCATCTTCCGCCGGTTGGACGACGACTTCTGCGACCCGCTCGAACTGCGACCCGACTCGTTCCTGGGCGTGCCGGGGCTGGTGAACGCGGTGCGGCGGGGCACGGTGACGGTGGCGAACGCGCTCGGCACCGGGGTGATCGAAACGCCGGCCCTGCTCCCCTTCCTGCCGCGGCTGTGCAAGGCGCTGCTGGGCGAAGAGTTGCTCCTCGAATCGGCCCCGACGTGGTGGTGCGGCGAACCGGACTCGCTCCGCTACGTCCTCGACCACTTCGACCAGTTGGTCATCAAGCCGACATTCCCGGCCTCGCGGATGGAGCCGGAATTCCCGTCCGAACTGAGCGCCGAACGGCGGAGCCAGTTGCTCGCCCGCCTCCGCCACCGCCCACGGGAGTTCGTCGCCCAGAGCCGCATGGACCTGTCGAGTACGCCGGTGCTCGACGGCGACAGACTGGTCCGCCGCAAGCTGGTGGTGCGGTCGTACCTGGCGGCCGACGCCGGCGGCGGGTTCGCCTTCATGCCCGGCGGCATGACCCGCGTGAGCGCCACGTCCGACGCCCCGGTGGTGTCGATGCAGCGCGGCGGCGGGAGCAAAGACACGTGGGTGCTGGCAGACTCGGCGGTGAGCGAGTTCAGCCTGCTGCCAGCCGTCGGGTTCCGTATGCCCATCACCCGCAGCGGCGGCGACCTGCCCAGCCGGGCGGCCGACAACCTGTTCTGGCTCGGCCGGTACGCCGAGCGGGCCGACGGGCTGGCCCGCCTGCTCCGCGGCATCGTGGTGCGGATCAGCGAGCGGTCGGGCCTCGGCGATAACTCCGAACTGCCGTCACTGCTGCACGTGCTGGCCGCACACGCCGACCCGAAAGCCAAACGCCCGGAGCCGACCGACGACCCCTTCGCCCGTGTCCTTCCGGCCGTGTTCGACGCCGACACGCCGAAGAGCCTGGCGTCGGCGGTACAATCGGTGCGGCACGTCGCCTCGGTGGTGCGAGACCTCATCTCGCTCGACCTGTGGCGGGTGGTGAACATGCTGGGCGAGTGGACGACCGACCCGGCCGACGGGGCCACACCCGCCGAGGTGCTCGACCTGCTGAACCGGAACGTCATCACCCTGGCGGCGTTCGGCGGGCTGGCGGCCGAGAGCATGACCCGCGGGGAGGGCTGGCGGTTCCTGGACATGGGCCGCAAGTTGGAACGCGCCGTTCACACCATCACCCTGCTGAACGCCACGCTGGTGGTGCCCGTGGCGAACGAGGGGCCGGTGCTGGACGCGGTGCTGGAAGTCATGGACAGCCGCATGACCTACCGCCGGCGGTACCTGAGCAGCCTGAGGGCCGAGGCGGTGCTCGACCTGGTGGTGGAAGACGAGACGAACCCGCGGTCGCTGGCCTCCCAGTTGGTCGATCTGTTGGACGACGTGGATCACCTGCCGCGGAGCGGGGGGGCGGGTCGGTCGGCCGAGCAGCGGTTCGCCCTGGCGGCGGTGTCGTCGGTGCGGATGGCCGAGCCGGACAAACTGGCGGCGGTCGAGGGCGGCACCCGCCCGGTGCTGAAGGAGTTGCTCGACCACGTCGCCGGCTGGCTGCCCATCCTGTCGGACGCGATCACCCAGCAGTACCTGAGCCACCTGCAAGTGTCGCGGCACCTGGCGACGCCCGACGCGGTTCGTCAGAGCGGGGCGGACACGACGGGGGACGGGCTGTGAAGTGTACTCCGCACCCTCCGGGTGCGGTTCGATCAGCCGCACCCGGAGGGTGCGGAGTACATTGACGACCATGACCCGTTACACCATCACCCACGTCACCACGTACGCGTACACCGAGCCGGTGTCGCTCTGCCAGAACGTGGCCCACCTGTCGGTCCGCCCGAGCGACCGCCAGCGGGCCGACCCGTCCGCACTCGCCATCTCGCCCGAGCCGGCCGTCATCGAGGAACGCACCGACTACTTCGGCAACCCGGCTCACCACTTCACCATCCAGGAGCCGCACCGCGAGCTGAAGGTGACCGCCCGCCACCGCGTGACCGTGTTCCCCCCGCCGTCGCCGGTCGACCGAACCCCGTGGGAAGCGATCCGCGACCGGTTGCCCCTCGACCACTCCCCCGCGTGGCTCGACGCCTACCAGTTCACGTTCGACTCGCGGTTCGCCCCGACTGATCCGAAGTACGCCGCGTTCGCCGCCGACTCGTTCACCCCCGGCCGGCCGATGGTCGATGCCGCGAAAGAGTTGATGTGGCGGGTTCACGCCAACTTCGAGTACGACCCGCGAGCGACAACGGTTTCGACCCCCGTGGCCGAGGTGTTCGTGAACCGCCGCGGGGTGTGCCAGGACTTCGCCCACCTGCTGCTCGCGTGTTTGCGGTCGATCGGACTCGCCGCGAGGTACGTGAGCGGTTACCTGTCCACCGTGCCCCCGCCGGGAAAGCCGCGGCTGATCGGGGCCGACGCCACGCACGCCTGGGTGAGTGTCTTTTGCGGGGATGCCGGGTGGGTGGACTTCGACCCGACGAATGACCAGATCCCGAGCGACCGGCACGTGCTGCTGGCGTGGGGCCGCGACTACGACGACGTGAGCCCGCTGAAGGGCGTCATCCTCGGCGGCGGCAAACATACGGTGACGGTGAGCGTAGACGTGCGCGCGGATTGAACCGGACCTCACCCCCCAGCCCCCTCTCCGGGCGGAGAGGG
>JANNDF010001123.1:0-2071 GCA_031387445.1 Planctomycetia bacterium | reverse complement strand
ACACACCGGCGGACTCACGTCGCGCCGTTCGCCGTCATGTCGGATACCCGATCTCTGTGAGGTCGTCCGCCAACCGACGCATTGTCACGTCCGGGTGCCGCTTCAGTTCCTCCACCAGTTCCTCCGTCAGTGGTTCGTAGGCGTACACCGCCCGCACCACCGCCAGTGAGATGTCTGTCTCGAAGTAGTAAGCCGCGTGCTTGCGGTACGTCGCCGGCTTGCCGTCGTAGAAGCGGAGGAGAGCTCGGGAGCCGTCCGGGTCTTTCGCTCTCGGATAGCGGACGTTGCCGCAGGACCACGCCGGATCGCCCTTCAGTCGCCAGATGCAAAAAGTCGTGTTGTCAATTGAGAAGGCCGGCTGCGTCAGCGATTTGGCGAAAGCCTTCGGCACCGAGTCGAGCACGCCGGGCCAGACACCTTTCGTGCCGTCGTCGCGGTAAGGCGACATCGCGGCTTCGTGGGCGAACCCTTTGATGAAGCACCCGGCCTTCGTGAACTCGGCGAACAGGTCATCCCCACACCCGTCCCGCATCGACCCCATCTGCTTGCCCTTCGACCACTTCGAGTTGAACGAGAAGTACCGGCCGTCCCACTCCGGGCAGAGGATGGCATCCAGCACTGCCAGCGACTGCATCAGCCGGCGGAGCGCATCTATGTCGGGCAACTCGCTCAGGTCACGGGTGGAGATCATGACTCACTTCCGGATGTGAAAGAACCCCGCCCAAGTGGGCGGGGTTCGATGATTTCCCCTCACCCCCAGCCCCTCTCCCTCAAGGGGAGAGGGGAGTCTCGATCACTCCTTTTCGGCACCCTTGCCCCGCTTCTTCGGTTTGGTCGTCTCGACCGGTTCGGCCCCTTCGAGAGCCGCTTCGGGTTCCTCCCCGTCCTGGTCGGGCGGGATGGGTACGCCGTTGATCTTGGCCAGGTTGGCGGCCAGGATGTCGGCCGAGATGGCGTCCCGGATGGTCGGGTTGTCGCGGAGGTACTTGGCCACGTTGTCCGCCCCCTGCCCCAGCCGCTGGTCCTTGTAGCTGAAGAACGACCCGCTCTTGGCCACGATCTCGTACTCGTCCACCGCCAGCTTGAGGATGTCCGCCTCGTAGTCGATGCCCTTGTCGTACATGATGAAGAACTCGGCCGTGCGGAACGGCGGGGCGATCTTGTTCTTCACCACCTTCACCTTCACTTCCTTGCCGATCACCTGCCCGTCGTCGTCCTTCAGGGCGTTGGTGGTCGGCCGCACCTCCAGCCGCACGCTGGCGTAGAACTTGAGCGCCAGCCCGCCGGTGGTGGTCTCCGGGTTGCCGTACATGACGCCGATCTTCTGGCGGATCTGGTTGATGAAGATGATGCACGTGCGCGTCTTGCTCAGGCTCGGGTTGAGCACCCGCAGGGCCTGACTCATCAGCCGGGCTTGCATGCCCATGCTGGCGTCGCCGATGTCGTTGTTCAGTTCGTTCTTGGGCACCAGGGCGGCCACGCTGTCGATCACGATCAGGTCCACGGCGTTGCTCTTCACCAGCATCTCGGCGATCCGCAGCCCTTCTTCGCCGTAGCTCGGCTGGCTCACGAGCAGGCTGTCCAGGTCCACGCCGATCTTCTTCGCCCAACTCGGGTCGAGGGCGTGCTCGGCGTCGATGAACGCCACCACCCCGCCGGCCTTCTGCACGTTCGCCGCCGCGTGCAGGGCGACGGTCGTCTTCCCGCTGCTCTCCATCCCGTAGATCTCGACGATCCGCCCGCGGGGAATGCCCTTCCCACCCAGGGCCACGTCCAGGCTGATGCTGCCGGTGCTAATCCCCTCGACCTCTTGCGACGCCACCGCGTTCAGCGACATGATCGCCCCTTCGCCGAACTCCTTCTCGATCTGGGCGAGGGCGGACTTCAGTTCCCGGCTCTCTTTCGCGGCCATCGGTACATTCCCGTGTGGTGAATAGGGCACGCACCACCGCGGTCGGCAACGGGCCGCCGGGCAGTGGGTAGAGGGGAATGTAAACGAGACGGGCGGGCGGAAATAGGTGAGTAGTGAAAAACGCGAACCGGCGGCGTCAGTCGCCTGGGTGTTCGACCC
>JANNDF010001115.1:0-8367 GCA_031387445.1 Planctomycetia bacterium | reverse complement strand
CGTTGCTCGGTTTGATGTCCCGGTGGATCACCCCCTTCTGGTGGGCGTGCTGGATGGCCTGGCAGACGGGGACGAACAGTTCGAGGCGTTGGGCCGGGGTGAGCTTCCGCTCGTCGCAGAAGGTGGTGATGGGCACCCCTTTCACCAACTCCATGACGAAGTACGGTCGCCCCGGCCCAACGCCTCGAACTGTTCGTCCCCGTCTGCCAGGCCATCCAGCACGCCCACCAGAAGGGGGTGATCCACCGGGACATCAAACCGAGCAACGTGCTGGTCGCCCTGTACGACGACAAGCCGGTGCCGAAGGTGATCGACTTCGGCATCGCCAAGGCGACCGGGGCGGCGCTCACCGAGCACACCCTCGACACCGGCATCGGGGCGGTGGTCGGCACGCCGGCGTACATGAGTCCGGAGCAGGCCAGTCTGAACAACCTGGACATCGACACCCGCTCGGACGTGTATTCCTTGGGGGTGCTTCTGTACGAACTGCTCACCGGCTCGCCGCCGTTCGCCCGGAAGGAATTGGAGAAGCGGGGGCTGCTGGAAATGCTGCGGGTGGTGCGGGAAGAAGAACCGCCCAAGCCGAGCCACAAGCTGAGCACGGCGGACGCCCTGCCGTCTCTCTCCGCCAACCGCGGGACCGAGCCGAAGAAGCTGACGGGGTTGTTACGGAACGAACTCGACTGGATCGTGATGAAGGCGCTGGAGAAGGACCGCACGCGGCGGTACGACACGGCCAACGGGTTCGCCGCCGACGTGAATCGCTACCTGACCGGCGACGCGGTGCAGGCCCACCCGCCGAGCACGGCCTACCGGGTGAAGAAGTTCGTGCGGCGGAACCGCGGGCAGGTGATCGCGGCGAGTCTGGTATTCTTGACTTTACTGGCCGGGATATTGGGCACCTCGTGGGGGCTGGTCGAGGCGAACCGCGCTGCCGAAGAGGAACGAAAAGCCAAGGTTGAAGCCGAGAGCGAAAAAGCAAATGCGTTGGCGTCCGCCACCTCGGAGAAGGCGGCCAAGTTCGACGCCCTGGAGAAGGAAAAGCTGGCGGTCGAACAGAAGGGCAAAGCCGAGAAGGCCCGCGACCGCACCCGCGACGTGCTGGACGCCATGGTCTCGGAAGTCACCGGCAATTCGCTCACCACACAGAAGGAGGTCAGCGCGGAGCAGAAGAAGTTTCTCGAGAGCGTGCTCGGCTACTACCGCGAGTTCGCCGGCGAGAATGCGGACGATGAACTCTCTCGTTCTCGACATGCACAGGCAGCGCTTCGTGTGGGACAGATCGAGGATCGCCTGGGGCGGCGAGAGGAATCCGCGGCGGCGGTCCGAATCGCACGCGATGGATACGCGTCGCTCGTCGCCGACTTCCCCGGTGTGCTTCAGTATCGCCAGAACTTGGCCGGGAGCCACACCAACCTGGGGAACCAGCTCAGTTCTCTTGGCAGGTGGCCGGAGGCGGAACAACAGTATCGCGAAGGCCTGATGATCCAGGAGAAACTCGCCGCCGACTTCCCCGCCGTCCGCGACTATCGCCGTGACCTGGCCTCAAGCCACAACAATCTAGGGAACCTGCTCGCAGATCTCGGCCAGCGGTCGGAGGCGGAGGAGCAGTATCGCGAAGGCCTGATGATTCAGCAGAAACTCGCCACCGACTTCCCCGCCGTCCGCGACTATCGTCACGATCTGGCAGTGAGCCACAACTGCCTGGGGGCCCTGCTCTTCGATCACAGCGAGCGTGCGGCAGCAGAAGAGCAATGGCGCAAAGGCTTGGCGATCCAGGAGAAACTCGCCGCCGACTTCCCCGACATGCCCGCGTATCGCCAGGATCTGGCAGTGAGCCACAGCAACCTGGGGAGCCTGCTCGCGGGTCTCGACAAGCGGCCGGAGGCGGAACAACAGTATCGCAAAGGCTTGGCGATCCAGGAGAAACTCGCCGCCGACTTCCCCGCCATGCCCGCGTATCGCCAGGAACTGGCCCGGAGCCACAACGGCCTCGGGGCCCTGCTCGGGGGTCTCGACAAGCGGCCGGAGGCGGAAGAACAGCATCGCAAAGGCTTGGCGATCCAGGAGAAACTCGCCGCCGACTTCCCCGACATGCCCGAGTTTCGCAGGGAACTGGCCGCGAGCCACACCAACTTGGGGCGTCTGCTGGGTAAAGAGGACGTGAAGCAGGAGCAGTACCGCAAAGCGCTGGCGATCCAGGAGAAACTCGCCGCCAAATACCCCTCCGTACCCGTCTATCGCCAGGAACTGGCCACGAGCCACAACGGCCTGGGGACAGTGTTCGCGGCACTCGGCAAGCCGATGGAAGCGGAGGAACAGTTTCGCAAGGCCCTGGATATTTTTGAACAACTCGCCGCCAAATACCCCGCCGTGCCCGCGTATCGGATCAGTCTTGGTAACAATTGTAAAAACTTCGGCAATCTGCTCCGCCGAGAGGGCAAACCGGCGGAAAGTCTGGAATGGCTCGACCGGGCCATTCAAACGCTACAGCCGGTCCACGAGAAGAACCCGCACGACACTTCCGCCAAGACTTTCTTGCGAGACAGCCATTTCGGTCGGGCTCAAACCTACGACCGTCTCAAGAAATACGCGGCGGCGGTCCAGGACTGGGAGCGTGCCATCGCACTTAGCCCGCCGGATGAACAGCGGCAATATCGTGGGGGCTTAGCCCTATCGCAACTGAATCGCGGGAAATTCGCCGAGGCCATCGCGGAGTTGACAGAACTGACGAAGTCCGAGGACTGGAACGCCAGCCAGTGGTACAACTTTTCCTGTGCTTACTCTCTGGCCAGCGGCAAGCTCGCCGACAAGAAACAGGAGTACGCCGACCGGGCGATGGAGTTGCTTCAGCGGGCGGTGAAGGCGGGATACAAGGACACCGCCCACATGGAGAAGGACACCGACTTCGCCCCGCTCCGTGGCCGCGACGACTTCAAGAAGCTGCTCGCCGACCTGGAGGCGAAGTTCCCGCCGAAGAAGGAAACGCTCCCCCCGCCGCGGGCGGACAGATGACCGCCGACACCACCTGCTGGTCGCAGAACACCCGAGGGTTGCGGTTCGCTGTAAGTGCCTGGCCGGTATGGCACCTGAACACCACGGGAGTTGGTTAACAAATGCGGTGGGGGTAGGCGTGTGTTAACCATCTGCCCGTAGCCCGCCGCGACCAGGGTGGGTAATGTGACGGGATGCACCTAGCGCCGTTCGCCTCGTTCGCCGTGCCGCTCATCGCCGCCGCCGCCGCCGCCGGTGCGGTCGGGTTGCCCATCCTCATCCACATGCTCAGCCGGCAGCGGTTCCAGGTGGTGCCGTGGGCGGCCGTGCGGTTCCTCGTCACCGCCCAGAAGAAGCACAAGCGGCGGATCGACCGCTGGCTGTTGCTCCTGCTCCGCGTGCTGGCGTTGCTGCTGCCGCTGCTCGGCATGATCGCCGCGACGGACTGGGCCGAACCGGTGTGGCAGACGATCCGCCCCGGTCAGGCGCAGACCACCGCCAACGCCCCCCGCACGCACCACATCCTGGTGATGGACTGCTCGCTCAGCATGACGGCGGACGAGGCCGGCGGCACGCGGTTCACCAAAGCCGTCGGTCAGCTCGAAGACATGGTGCGGAACGCCAACCCCGGCGACGGGTTCACGCTGATTAGCATGGCCGGCGGGGCGCAGGCGGTGGTGCCCGGCCCGTCGAGCGACGTGGAGAAGGTGGCGCTCGAAGTCCGCAACCTGAAGCCGACCCACGGCACCGCCGACTACGCATCGGCGCTCACACTGGTCGCCGACACGCTCGCCCGCTCCCCGCGGAATTACCCCCGTCGACAGGTGACGGTGTTCACCGACCTGCAACGCTCGGCGTGGAGTCCGACGCTGCCCAAAGCCGACAGCCCGCCGCCCGACTACTGGCCCCGCATCCTGCCGCGGGCGGACGTGGCGGTGGTGAGCGTCGCCCCGGACGACACCGACAACCTGACTGTGGCGGGGGTGGCACTGTCCGACCCGCTGCCGCTGGTCGATCAGCCGACCGCCGTGCTGGTGCAGGTGCAGAACTTCGGCAGGGTGAGCCGGCAGTCGGTGCGGGTGGAGATGAGCGTGCTGCGGCCGGGGGCGGCCGACAACGCCGCCCCGGTGCCGGTCGGCTCGCAGGTGATCGACGTGGAGAGCGGCAAGCAGTCGAGCGTAGCGTTCGTGCTCGACGGGCCGAACCGCTTCCGCGACGCCGGCCCGCACCTGGTGCAGGTGAAGCTGATCGACGGCGACGGGCTGCCGGCGGACGACACCCGCTCGCTGGCGTTCGAGGTGCGGGAGGGGCTGCCCTGTCTGCTGGTGAACGGCAAGCCGAGCACCGACCCGTTCCAGCGGGCGAGCGAGTACCTGCAAACGGCCCTCGACCCGCCGCGGGGCCGGATGGCGTTCCCCAATCCGGCCAAACCGCGCACGGTCAGCGTGAGCGAGTTCAACGACCCGGCGTTCTCCGATTTGTCGGCCGTCGATTGCGTCTACCTGTGTGACCTGCCGAGCATCACCGCGGCACAAGTGACCCGGCTGGAAGCCCACCTGAAGCGGGGCGGCGGGGTGGTCATCGGCCTGGGGCCGAACGCAGTGGCGAATCGTGACCGCTACAACGAACTGCTGTACGCCGACGGCACCGGCCTGCTTCCCGGCAAGATTCTGGGGGCGAAAGCGGCCGCCGACGACGAGGGCTTCCGCCTCGCGGCCGACGAGAAGGCGTACACCCTCGACCCGCTCGCCGCCTTCCGCACCGACAACGCCCGCGGCGGCCTCATCACCGTACCGTTCAAGCAGTACGCGCACCTGGACGCCCCGACCGACGGCCGCGCGCGGCGCATCCTTTCGTTCGTGCCGGCCAAACCGCCGGTGCTCAAGCCGGGTGAACAGCCGAGCAAGCCGGACGCGGCGGTGGTGGAGATGCCGCGGCACCGCGGGCGGGTGGTGGTGTACACCAGCACGTTCAACCGCGACTGGACCGACTGGCCGGTGCTGCCCAGCTACCTGCCGATGATGCACGAACTGTTGCGGTACGCCGCCACCAACCCCGACCGGCACACGGCCCGCGCCGGCGAGCCGCTCGAAGAGTTCTTCCCCGTCACCGCCGTCGGGCTGAAGGCGACCGTGTACGCGCCGGATGGTGCCGTCTCGGATGTGACGATCTCGGCCGGCGACGAGTCCGGCGTGGCCCGCTTCCCCGACACCCTGCTGTCCGGCCTCTACCGCATGGCCGGGCCGGACAAGAAGCCGCACCTGTTCGCGGTGAACGTGCCCGACAGCACGCCCGGCGGCGGGAGCGAGTCCGACCTCGCCCGCATCAGCCCGCGGAGCCTGACCGACCTCGGCCCCAACGTGCAGGTGGTGACCGACCCGGCCGAGGTGCAAGTGACCTCCTCCGATGGCGGCCCGCCGGTGCTCGTGCCCCGCAAGTGGGGCGGCACCGTCGCCCGCTGGTTCCTCATGCTGGCACTGGTCGCGTGGCTGGTCGAACTCTGGTACGGCTGGAAGATCGGCCCGGCGCGGTCCGGGGCCATCGGGGCGAAGAGCGAGACGGCCGCCGGCGGGGTCCGGCGAATCCTGTGGAACGTCCTCGGTGCCGTCCCGCTGCTGTTGGCCGGCTGGCTGCTGTTCACCATCGGGCACGAGTGGTGGACGGGCCACCCGCTCGGCTACCTGCCCGACTCGTGGCGGAATGCCATCGCCGGCTGGCTGAACATGCCGACCGCCGGGCCGGGCGAGGGCACGCGGTGGTGGCTGGAAGGCACCGCCGGCCACACCTTCGCGCGCCCACCGAAGGATGCCGGCGCCATCGGCGCCGCCCTGCATTACGTCGATCAGGCGGTGGCGAACCGCTGGGTTCAGTTCGGCGTGGTCGGCCTGTCGGTGCTGGCCGTGGTGCTGCTGTACGCACTCGAAAGTGGTGCCACCGACCGCCGCCGGCGGGTGATTCTGCCGGCGCTACTCCGGATCGCCGCGGTGCTGCTGCTCGGGCTGGTCGCGCTCCCGCAACTGAAGGTGGTGTTCGTGCAGGAGAGCTGGCCGGACGTGGTGCTGCTGCTCGACACCTCCGCCAGCATGTCCACGAAAGATCGGTTTCAAGACCCCGCGGTGCGGGCGAAGGCGGACGAACTGCTGGCGAGTACCAACCTGCCCGAAGGCGACCGCCTGCGACTGGCTCAGGCGCTGCTCACACGCAAGGACGGCGAGTGGCTGAACACCCTGCTCACCAAGCGCCAGGTGCGGCTACACATCTACACGATGGCGGACCAGGCCCGGCTGGTGGCCGAACTGAACGAAGCGGGCGACGTGAAAGCCGGCCGCGACGCCATCTCCGCCGCCGTCGCCGACGGCGAAACCAGCCGGCTCGGCGATTCCATTGAAGCGGTGTTGAAGTCGTTCCGCGGCGGGTCGCTGTCGGCCATCGTCGCGTTCACCGACGGCGTGGTGACGAGCGGCGACGACCTCACCCGTGCCGGCCGCGAGGCGGCACGGTCGAACGTGCCGTTGTATCTCGTCGGTCTGGGTGAGAGCTACGACCCGCCCGACCTGGTGCTGTCGGACTTGAAGGCCGACGACGTGGTGCTGAAGGGCGACCAACTGGTGTTCGAGGCCCGGCTGACGGCCAAGGGGCCGAACCCGCCGACCACCGTGCCGGTGGTGCTGTACGAGCGGCAGGGGGAGAGGCGGATCGAGCGGATGCGGCAGACGGTAAACGTCGATCCGAACGGCAAGCCGGTGCCGGTACGGCTGGTTCACATCCCGGAAGAGGTGGGCGAGAAGACGTTCGTCATCGAGGTGCCCGTTCAGCCCGGCGAGGGCGAGACGCTGAACAACCGCATGGAGCGGGTGGTTCTCGTGACCGACTCGAAGCGGCTGAAGGTGCTCATGCTCGACGGCCAGCCGCGGTACGAGTACCGCTTCGTGAAGTCGCTGCTGGAGCGCGAGACGGAAGAGCTGAAGACCTCGCGGGCGGTCGAACTCGACGTGCTGCTGCTCGACGCCAGCAACGGGCACTGGACCTCCGACAAGAGCGGCGAACGGCTCCGCGGCGCGACGCCGACGAAGACGCAGTTGTTCGAGTACGACGTGGTCATCTTCGGCGACGTGGACCCGGCGCAGGTGCCGAAGGCGAACCAGTTCTTCAACGACCTGTCCGAGTTCGTGAAGGCGAAGGGCGGCGGGCTGCTGTTCGTGGCCGGCGAGCACGCCACACCGCACAAGCTGTTCGACACCCCGCTCGGCGAACTGCTGCCGATCACGCAGACCGAAGCCGCCGCCAAGACCCCGCCGCCGCCCACCCCCATCGACACCCCGCTCGCCGACGGCTACCTGCCCAAGCTCACCCCGCTCGGCCGCACGCACCCGCTGTTCAAGTTCGTGCCCGACGAGGACGAGAACGCCAAGATCTGGGAGGGGCTGAAGCCGTTCTACTGGACGAGTGCCGGCTACCGCAAGAAGCCGTCGGCCGAGGTGCTGGCCGTCCACCCGACCCGCCTGCCCGAAGCGGGTGACGGCGGGGCCAACCACCCCATCGTGCTGCAACACTTCGCCGGCAGCGGGCGGGTGGTGTTCTTCGCGTTCGACGAGACGTGGCGGTGGCGGTGGCGGAGCAGCGAGGAGCGGTTCAACCACTTCTGGACGCAGGCCGTCCGCACCGCCGCCCGCAGTCGCGTCACCCGCATCGAGCTGAAGACGGACAAGCAGACGGCCTACCGGCGGAACGAGCCGATCCGCCTGACCGTGCGGTTCCCCGACGACCAGAAGCCGCCGGAGGCGAACACGGCGGTGAAAGTGCAGGTGGCACGCAAGCCGATCCTGCTACCCGGCCGGGCGAACCCCATCGGTGACAGCGAGACCCGAACCGTCACGCTGAGTGCGGTCCGCGACCCGAAGGCCGGCGACGCCCCGACGCGGGTGTTCGAGACGCTGCTGCCCCGCACGCCGGAAGGCGAGTACATCTTCACGCTGGTGGAAGGGTCGCCGACTACGCCGGCCAACCGCCCGCGGGCCGAAGCGCGGGTGCTGCCGCCCCCGGGCGAGCGCGACCGCCTGGAAATGGACCGCGGCGAACTCACCCGCGCCGCCGCCGAGAGCCGCGGCAAGTTCTACACGCTCGCCGACGCCGACAAGGTGATCGACGACCTGCCCGAGGCCGAGCGGGTGCCCCTGAACGACCCGACGCCCCTGTTGCAAGTGTGGAGCCACCTGCTGCTGTACGTGCTCATCGCCGTCCTGCTCGGCTGCGAGTGGTGGGTGCGGCGGAGGGAGAGGTTGGTGTGAAATCGTATAGTGGTTGGTCTACTGCTTGATGTCGGGCGGGGAACCGACAGGCTTCACCCGGAGCGCGGGCGTCCCGCCCGCTCGG
>JANNDF010001102.1:0-2440 GCA_031387445.1 Planctomycetia bacterium | reverse complement strand
CCGGCCGGCTGACGCCGGCGGTTCCAGAAAGCTGTTCGACTACTTCTTCGGCAGGAAGGTCTCGCCCTTCGTTTCCACGGTGGTCGTCTGCGTCTGGAACAACTGCACGCTGGTGTCCGTCTGGCCGATGGCCACCACCAGGGTGCCGCTCATCGTGACGGCCAGTTCGGTCTTCGCCAGGTAGCCGGTCTTCGGGTCGTACAGGTAGTACCCGGCCTTCGGGTTCTGGGTGGTCAAGTCGCCGCTCTTGATGCGGAAGAGCAGGCCGTCGGCGTCGCCGGACGGCGGCTTGTAGGTGAGGGTGGCCTTCACCTCGACGCGGTCCAGTTCCGGCTTCTCCTTGTCCTTCCCCTTGTACTCGAACGTGTACGCCCGCTCGTAGTCGCCGATCGGCCCCAGCTTCAGGGGGGTGGTCTTCGTCCACTTGTCGCCGGCACCCTTTTCCGGCTTGTCGCCGCCGGGGGTCAGCCCGGCCAGCGGGTCGGACATCTCTTTCAGCGCCTCGGCGGTCAGCACCTTCTTGAGCAGTGCTTCCATCTGCTGGTTGGCGGCACCGAGGTTCTTCAGCAGCGCCTCCTGCCCGTCCACCTTCTCCACCACCATCCCCTTGCCGAAGGTGACGGTAAACGTGGCGCCGACCAGGTTCTTGAAGAACTCGTTCAGGCCGGGGTTCTGGGCGTTGGCGTTCTCGGCCGTGCTGTCGTAGTTGACCGGGTTGTTGGCCACGTCCACCCGCAGCTTAACGCCCTCGATCTTCAGCAGGACGGTCCACTTGTCCCCTTCCAGTTTCTCGGGCGTCCACTGGAAGTAGAAGCTCTGCGAGTGCTTCAGTTTCAGGTCCTGGCCGCCCTGCACCTTCACCGTCTGTTCCACGTCGGTGGTGACGAGTTGGTAGAACGGCTTCTTCGCCTCGAACTTCGGCTCGAACTTCTGCTTGTCCGACGCCGGGGCGGGGGCCGGAGCCGGCGGGGTCGGCGGCTTGGGCGGGTCGTCTTTTTTCGGTTCCTGGGCGAACCCGAACCCGATCGCCAGCAGCACGGCGGCCGCGAGTGCGTTCCGAAGAGCCGTCACGTTCAATCCTCCGAGGGCGGCATAGCCGGGTGGTGCAGTCAAACTTCCGGGCCGCAGGATCGGTTCATTCTTACGGCGGCGCGACGCGGGAAACAAGGCAACGGCGGAAAAACCGGCGGGAACCGCACCGCCGACCGGGGTATCATTTCCCTGCCCACCAGCCGGATACGACGACCCACCCCGCCCGCCCCAACACGCCCGTTCCGACCCAATGCCACACCCGCCTTCCCGCCGTGATTTGCTCCGCACGTCCGCCAACGGTTTCGGCCTTCTCGCCCTCGCCGGGTTGCTCAAGGGTGAGGAGAAGAAAGTCGCTTCGGCTCTCGCCCCCAAGAAGCCGCACTTCGAGCCGAGGGCGAAGCGGGTCATCTTTCTGTTCATGCACGGCGGGCCGAGCCAGGTGGACACGTTCGACCCGAAACCGCTGCTCACCAAGTTCGACGGCCAAGACTTCCCCGGCACCAAGCCGCGGGTGCAGTTCGCCGCCACCGGCAAGCTGCTCAAATCGCCGTGGGCGTTCAAGCCGGGTGGGAAGGCCGGCATTCAGGTGAGCGACCTGTTCCCTGAGGTGCGGAAGCTGGGCGACGAGTTGTGCGTGATGCGGTCGATCCACGCCGACAACTCGGCGCACGGCGGGGCACTGCTTCAACTGCACACCGGCTCCGACACCTTCGTGCGTCCGAGCATGGGCAGTTGGGTGGGCTACGGGCTGGGCACGGAGAACCAGAACCTGCCGGGGTTCGTCACCATCTGCCCGAGCTACGGGCACGGCGGGGTGCAGAACTGGAGCAGCGCGTTCCTGCCGGCCGACTTCCAGGGCACGCCCATCGGCAACAGCGCGAGCAAGGCGAAGGAAATCAAGATCGACGACACGACGAGCGGCACGCCGGCCGACCTGCAGCGGATGCAACTCGACCTGATCGGCCATATGAACCGCGACTTCGCCACCAAGACGCACGACCCGTCCGTCGAAGCGCGAATTCAATCGTTCGAACTCGCCTTCCGCATGCAGACCGAAGCGCCGAAGGTGATGGACCTGAGCGGTGAGAGCAAAGACACGCTCAAGCTGTACGGGGTGGACGAGGAGCCGACGGACAACTTCGCCCGCCAGTGCCTGCTCGCCCGCCGGTTCAGCGAGGCCGGGGTGCGGTTCGTGCAGGTCTCGCACAGCTACAAGTGGGACCAGCACGGCGACCTGAAGAAGGACCACGCCAAGAACGCACTCGAGGTGGACAAGCCGATTGCCGGCCTGCTGACCGACCTGAAACAGCGGGGGCTTCTCAAGGACACGCTAGTGGGTCACTTGCCTCGCTCATGGCCATACCGCCGTCGGATCGGTCGCCGGGTGCATGCTCCCGACCCGCCCACG
>JANNDF010001101.1:0-4836 GCA_031387445.1 Planctomycetia bacterium | reverse complement strand
CCGGCCGGCTGACGCCGGCGGTTCCAGAGAACCCCATGTCCGACCCCACCGCCGCCGTCCGCCGCTACGCCTACCTGCTGATCGGGGCGGTGGCGGTGTTCGTCGTCGCCGGCAAGATCGTCGGCGGGGAGAACGTGGTCGAGCCGAGCCGGTACGCCCCGTCGGCCGACAGCTTCGACGCCGACCGCCCTGACAAGCCGAAGCGGCCGTGGCCGCCCGCCCGCCCCGAGCCGTCGCCGTTCTACAGCAGCAACGACAAGTCGCGGTGGGCCACCATCCGCGCACTCGTGGACGACGGCACCTACGTCGTCGGCCGGCGGGCCAACTTCACCGCCACCGAATCACCTTTCCAGGACACCGGCATCATCTTCGAGCCGGAGTACCAGTCGCTCGACAAGGTGATGAACCCGGCCACCGGCGAGTTTTACTCCAGCAAGCCGCCACTCTATTCCACCGTACTGGCCGGGGAGTACTGGCTGTTGAAGCAGGCGTTCGGCTGGGACATCGAGCGCGACCGCTGGCCGGTCACTTGCACCATTCTCGTCACCGTGAACGTACTGCCGTTCGTCGTCTACCTGTGGCTGCTGGCGAAGCTCATCGACCGCATCGGCCGCACCGACTTCGGCCGCCTGTTCGCCTTCACCCTGGCCGCGGTCGGCACGTTCCTCATCCCGTTCGGCATGACGCTGAACAACCACAACCCGGCGACATACTGCGTGGTGTTCGCCCTTTATCCGCTCCTTCGCAAATGGCCGGGTGGCGGGAGCGAATCACCGGCGGAGTTGGCCACGAGCGGGTTCTTCGCCGGCCTGACGGCGTGCCTGGATTTGCCGGCGGCGGCGCTCACGGTCGGGCTGCTGGTGCCGTTGCTGTACACACGCCCGCTCCGCACGCTGCTGTACTTCGTGCCCGCGCTGCTGGTGCCGGTGGTGGCGTTCTTCGCGTGCAACTACGCCGCCATCGGGCAACTGAAGCCGGCGTACAGCGAGTTCGGCGGGCCGTGGTACGAGTACGGCGGCAGCCACTGGTTCAAGCTGAAGAAGGCCGAGGCGGGTGAGTTCGTGCCGGGCATCGATTTCGCCCAGGAGCCGAAGGGCGTCTACGCCTTCCACCTGCTGCTCGGGCACCACGGGTGGTTCAGCCTGACGCCGGCGTTTCTCTTGTCGCTCGGCGGGCTGGGGGCGTGGGCGTGGCAGAGCCGGGGCGACGTGTGGCGAATCCTCTGCCGGCGGGTGGCGTCTACTCACTCGACGTTCACCCCGGCGGTGGTCGGCCCGCTCACGCTGGTCGTGAGTGTGGTGGTGGTCGGCTTCTTCGTGCTGAAGACGAACAACTACGGGGGCAACACGAGCGGCCCGCGCTGGCTGTTCTGGCTCATCCCCCTTTGGATACTCGGGACGATCCCGGCGGCCGACTGGGTGGGCAAGTGGCGGGCGGGCCGGGTGGTCGCGGCCCTACTGTTAGGGATGTCGGTGTTGAGCGTTTTTTACCCGGCATGGAACCCGTGGCGGAGTCCGTGGGTTCAACAACTGAGTGAACGCGCCGGCTGGGTGAGTTACGATATTCCCGGTGGGGCCGCACGAGAGCCCCCGCCACCCACTGAGACACCGACCGATGGCCAGTGACCCCGACCCACCGGCCGACGACCCGCCGCCGCCACCACGCCCGCGACCTCAGCCGAACTTCTGGTGGGCGCTACTGGCCTGCGCCGGCCTGTTCGTGGTGCAGACGGTCGGGGTGGTGGTGGTGTGGCTGGTGGTGTGGCTGGCCTGGTGTGTGGCGGACGGGGACTTGCGGGCGAACGCCGAGGCCGACATCAACAGCTTCCAGGCGGCGAGCATGCCGCCTGGGGCGGAAGGGACCCCGCCCCCGCCGATGTCCCCGCGGATGGCCGTCGGCGTGACGGCCGGGGTGGTGGGCGGGTTCGTGGCCATGTTCCTGTACGCCTGGCTGCTCGCCCGGCTGGTGTTCGGCCGCGGGTGGACGCGGACGGTCGCCTTCCGCCGGCCGGGGGTGTGGCAACTGCTCATCGCCTGGCTCGTCTTCCTGCCCGGCATGATGTACACGGTGGAAGGCCTCGACACGCTGGTCCGCTCGCTCACCAGCTCGCGGAACGCCAGTTACGACGCGATGCAGGCGGCCCTGACCGCCAGCCCGCTCTGGCTTGGCCTGCTGGCCATCGCCATCGGCCCTGGGGTGGTGGAGGAGCTGTTCTGCCGCGGGTTTCTCGCCCGCGGGCTGGTCGGCCGGCACGGGTGGGTGTTCGGCGTGTTCCTCACCTCGCTGCTGTTCGGCGTGCTCCACATGGAGCCGATTCATGTGCTCATGACCATGTTCATGGGCGTCGGGCTGCACTTCACCCTGGCCACCAGCCGGTCGCTGTGGGTGCCCATCCTGCTGCACGCCACGAACAACGGCACCTGGGTGGTGTCCGCGCTCGGCCTCACGCAGACCACTCCCCCCCCGCTGACGATGGCCATTCAATACGGGTGCGGGGTGGCGCTGCTCCTCCTGGGCATTTGGGCGCTGTGGTCGTGCCGGGCGAAGGTGGTGCCGACCGACAACAACCCGGACAACTGGCGGCCGCGGTTCCCCGGCGCGGCCGCGCCCCCGCCGGGCAGCGGGCTGACCACCGTCGAAGGGCGGCCGAACCCGCTCCCGCTCGCCCTGGCCGTGCTCCCGCTGGGCGGGCTGGTGTATTCGCTCTTCGCCCGCTGACCGCCCGCTCTCCCATTGGGTCGGAACGATGTCGAACGACGCGACCGGATACCTGGTGCTCAAACGGCCCGACGGGTTCGGCGACGTGCTGCCGCTGACCGACAACCGGCGGTACACCGCCGGGCGGGCCACCGACAGCGACATGGTGTTGAAGGACGACCTGTGCAGCCGCCGGCACGCCGAGATGTTCCGCACCCCGGCCGGGTGGGTCGTGCGGGACATGAGTAGCATGAACGGCTGCTTCGTGAACGACTCCCGCGTGACCGGCACGCACCCGGTCGGCAGCGGAGACGTGGTGCGGTTCGGCCGCACCGAGTACCTGTTCCTGCACTCGCTCGACCACCTGCCGCCGGTGGCCGAGAGCGAACCCGAAGCCACCATCAGCGACGACGGGTATCACATCACCCGCCGGGCCGACCGCACCAAGTACCTGCCGCCGCAACCGGCCCCCGCGGCCGCCGCCACCCTCAGCGCCGACCGCTTGACCCAGTCGGACGCGGTGGGCGTGCTGTACCGGCTGGCGGTGGACACCGCCGCCGCCCGGAGCGAGGACGAACTGGCCGGGCTGGTGCTCGACGCCCTGCTGCGGGGCACGCCGGCGGAGGTGGGGGCAGTGCTGGCCGTGTCCGAGGGCGGGGAGGTGCGGACGCTCGTCCACAAGCTCCGCGGGGCCGGCCCGCAGACGTACCACCAGGTGAGCAACTTCGTCACCCGCGAGGTGCTGTCCACCCGCCAGGCGGTGGTGGCCGAGAACGTGGCGGATGAAAAGCACCTGCGGAACCGCGAGAGCCTGACGGAGATGCGGGCGACCAGCCTGATCTGCGCGCCAGTGGCCGTCGCCGACCGCATTCTCGGGTTGGTCCACCTGTACAGCACCGGGTCGGGCGGGCCGCTCTCGGCGGACGACCTGGAATTCACCCTGGCGGCGGCCAAGCAGTTCGCCGACGTGTGGGAGCGGCTGCGGGGGCGGGCCGGGCTGACGGCCGAGAACGAGAGCCTGAAGGCGCAACTGCGGATCGACAGCGAACTGGTGGGCAAGAGCGAGGCCATCGGCCGGGTGATGGAACAGGTGGGCCGGGCCGCCGGCACGAAGGCGACCGTACTCATCCGCGGGGAGAGCGGGGTGGGCAAGGAACTGGTGGCGCGGGCCATCCACCTGAACAGCCCGCGGCGGGACCGGGCGTTCATCTGCCTGAACTGTGCGGCCATCACCGAGACCCTGCTGGAGAGCGAACTGTTCGGGCACGAGAAGGGGGCGTTCACCGGGGCGACCGAGCGGATGATCGGCAAGTTCGAGGCGGCCGACACCGGCACCATCTTCCTGGACGAGATCGGCGAGCTGAGCGGCGGGGCGCAGGCCAAGCTGCTGCGGGTGCTGGAAGGGCAGCCGTTCGAGCGGGTGGGCGGAAACCTGCCGATCAAGGTGGACGTGCGGGTGGTGGCGGCCACCAACCGCCCCCTCGAAGACGCCGTGCGCGAAGGCCGGTTCCGCAAGGACCTGTACTTCCGCCTGCAAGTGGTGCAAGTGGACGTGCCGGCGTTGCGGGAGCGGATCACCGACGTGCCGCTGCTGGCCGAGCACTTCCTGAAGAAGATCGTGCGGGAGACGGGCCGCAAGCGGACGGGGTTCACCCCGGCGGCGGTGCGGAAGATGTCGGCACACACTTGGCCGGGGAACGTGCGGGAGTTGCGGAACGTGGTCGAGCGGGCGGTGGTGCTGGGGGCCGGCCCGCAACTGGACGAGGCCGACATCTGGCTGTCGCCGCTCGACCTGGAATCCGCCCCGGTGGCGACACCGGCTTACGAACCGGTGCCGCTCGACGAGATCGAGCGCCGGCACATCCTGGCCACCCTCGAACACACCGCCTGGAACAAGTCGCGGGCGTCCGAGATTTTGGGCATCGAGCGCAGCACGCTGGATCGCAAGATCAAGGGCTACGGGTTGCTGAAGAAGTGAGCGGGCGAGTGTAATCCGCCCGTCCACGAGAGAAAAGCTTTGCCCCAGAATCAACCGTCAGCATCAGCAGCGTGGCGACGTAACGACCAGCGTTTCGAGTTCGCTAGGTGTTACGCAGTTGGGGGTGTGCGGCTTGCGCGGCGGCCGTTCCGGACCTACGT